>JABMRP010001397.1 GCA_013202535.1 Planctomycetota bacterium | reverse complement strand
CGAGCGCAGGGTGGTGGGGTTGATGAACATCCAGTATGCGATCTACAACGACACGGTCTACATCCTCGAGGCCAAGCCGCGCGCCAGCCGCACGGTGCCGCTGGTCTCCAAGGTGTGTAACATCCCCATGGCGCGCATCGCCACCCAGGTGATCCTGGGCAAGAAGCTCTCGGAGATGGGACTGGGCCGAAAGGCGATCCCCCACTTCGGCGTGAAGGAAGCCGTCTTTCCGTTCAGCATGTACCACGAGGTCGACCCGATCCTGGGACCGGAAATGCGTTCGACCGGCGAAGTGCTGGGGATGGCCAACTCGTTCGGGCTGGCCTTCTACAAGGCCCAGGAGGCGACCGGACTGCCGTTGCCGCTGGAGGGGACCGTGCTGATTACCGTGGCCGACCGCGACAAGCCGGCGGTGCGCGAAGTCGCCCGGCGGTTTGTCGAGTTGGGGTTCAAGATTCGGGCGACCAACGGAACGCAATCGTTCCTGGCCGAAGCGGGGATCGACTGCGAGCCGATCGTGAAGATGCGCGAGGGGCGGCCCAACATCGCCGATGCCATCATCGACGGCGATATCCATCTGGTGGTCAATACGCCTCGCGGCAAGGCGAGCAAGGCCGACGACGCCTACATTCGCCAGACGGCCATCAAGTGCAAGGTGCCCTACGTCACCACACTAGCCGCCGCGGTGGCCGCCGCCAAGGGCATCGCCGCATGTCGCAAGGGCCGCGGAGGCGTCAAGAGTCTGCAAGAATACCACGCCGACATCAAATAGCCGATCTTAACCACTGGATAGGAGAAACCAAGCATGGGTGGGATGTTCGGAGTCGTCGCGAAGGAGGATTGTGTCGCCGACCTGTTCTACGGAACCGATTACCATTCCCACCTCGGGACGGTGCGCGGTGGGATGGTGGTGAAGAACGGTCGGGGGTTCACGCGGTTCATCAAAGACATCACCAACGCCCAATTCCGCAGCAAGTTCGAGGACGACCTCGGCAAGATGCACGGTACGATCGGCGTCGGCGTGATCAGCGACTACGAGGACCAGCCGCTGATTATCGGCTCGCACTTGGGGACCTACGCCCTGGTCACCGTGGGACGTATCGAAAACGTCGACGAGTTGGCCGCCGAGATCCATAGCAGCCGAACCGCCCACTTCTCGGAAATGAGCGGCGACGCGGTCAATCCCACCGAGTTGGTTGCGACGCTGATCAACCGCGAGAACACCTTCGAGGAAGGGATTCAATACGCCCAAGAGATGATCGAGGGATCGTGTTCGCTGCTGTTGCTGGCCGATGGATGTATCTACGCCGCACGCGACCGGCTCGGACGTACGCCCATCGTCATCGGACGAAAGGGAGGTGCCCGCGCCGTAACGCTGGAGACCTGCGCGCTGCCGAACCTGGGCTACGAAGTCGACCGCTATCTCGGGCCCGGCGAGATCGTGCGGGTCTCGGCCGAGAGTGACGAGACGCTCGTACCCCCGGGCGAAGCGATGCAAGTCTGCTCCTTCCTTTGGGTTTACTACGGCTATCCGGCCTCCGACTACGAAGGAATCAACACCGAGGTGGTTCGCAATCGTTGCGGTGCGGCGCTGGCCAGGGCCGACGACTGCGAGGTCGACATGGTCGCCGGAGTCCCCGACTCGGGAACCGGCCACGCGATCGGCTACGCCAACGAAGCCCGGGTCCCCTACGGCCGCCCGTTCGTAAAGTACACGCCCACCTGGCCGCGGAGTTTCATGCCCCAGGATCAGCGCGTTCGCGATCTGGTGGCGAGAATGAAGCTGATTCCCATTCGCGATTTGATCCGCGGACAGCGGCTGTTGTTCTGTGAAGACTCGATCGTGCGTGGCACGCAACTCAAAGACACGATCCAACGGCTTTACGACTGCGGGGTCAAAGAGGTCCACATGCGACCCGCCTGTCCACCGCTGATCCACGGCTGCAAGTTCTTGAATTTCTCCCGTTCCAAGTCGGTGATGGATCTGGCCGGGCGCAAAGCGATCAAGGAACTCGGCGACGGCGAGGAGCACATGGCCGACTACGCCGATCCCGACTCGGACCGTCACGCCGCGATGGTTGGCCGCATTGAGCAGCGTCTGGGGCTGAACTCGCTGAAATACCAGAAGCTCGACGATCTGGTCTCGGCGATCGGCCTGCCCAAAGAGAAACTATGCACCTACTGCTGGGACGGCGCCGAACCTTGTGCCGCGTGTTCCAGTTGCACTCTGGAGAAGAAAGGGGCGGCACTCCCCGTCCAGCCGAGGTAGGCCAGCCGAGGTAGGCCAGCCGAGGTAGGCCAGCCAAGGTGGAATGGTGCCCGCCGGAGATGCACCCCTCAGCGACTCTCCTGGACCCACTGGAAGGCCGCGCGGCTTAGTTGCGCGCCGTTTTGCAGGTTGAGCTTTGTCTTGATTTTCTTGCGGTGCGTTTCGATCGTTCGAGGGCTTCTGTCGAGTTTGCCCGCGATCTGCTGGGTGTTCATCCCCTGGCCGATCATCTCGAAAACTTCCAGCTCGCGGTTGGAGAGCGTTTCCATCGGGTCGTGATCCAGCGGTTCGCCCACGGCGGCGCGGTGCAGAAGCTGGTTGGCCATCTGCGGGCTGAGGTAGATTTCGCCGCGGAGCACCTGGCGGACCGCGTCGATCACTTTGCGGATCGATTCTCGTTTGTTGATGTAGCCCAATGCCCCGGCGCGCAGCGCGCGGCCGGCGAACGTCTTCTCGTCGTGCATCGAGGAAACCAGAATCTTGATTTCCGAATGCGAGCCCTTGATTCGTTCGACCAACTCCAGACCGTTATCGCCGCCCAGCGAAATATCGATGATGGCCGCATCGGGACGATTGGTCTCGATCTGCCGCAGGGCCTCCGCCACGTCGGCCGCTTCGCCGGACATCTCCAGGTCCGGCTGGCGGGCGATCAACTCTCTCAGGCCGTGGCGGACGATCGGATGATCGTCGACGATGAGAATCT
>JABMRP010001396.1 GCA_013202535.1 Planctomycetota bacterium | reverse complement strand
GTGCATCCGGAGCCGTGTATCGCCGCCTTGAAGAACGGCAAGAACGTCATCTGCGAGAAGCCGATGGCCTGCTCGGTCGACGACGCCCGGCGGATGCGCGACGCGGCGGCCGCTTCTTCCGGCATGGCGATGTGTACGTTCAACTACCGCTTCATGCCCGCGGTGCGGATGGCCAAGGATCTGATCGACTCGGGAAAACTGGGCACGATCTACCACATGCGGGTCAACTACCTGCAGATGTGGGGCCACGACCCGACGCTGACCCCCGATCAGGCCTGGTACTCGGCCTGGCCACACTCGGGCGGTCTGCAAGGGATCGGCACGCACGCGATCGACCAATGCCGCTTTCTGTTGGGCGACATTAAGAGCGTTTCCGCATTGGTACGCACCTTCAACGCCGATCGGGCGAAGCCCAGCGCCGCATGCCCGGGCGTGGTCTCCGACGAAGGGGCCGCCGCCGCGATGGAATTCGAAAACGGCGCCATCGGCGTCTTCGAGTCGTCGGTTGTGGCCACGGCGCGGAAGAACTATCTCTCCTGGGAGATCAACGGATCGGGCGGCGCCGTGCGATGGGACCTCGAACATCCCAACAGCCTGTTCGTCTGTCTCGAAGAGTTGGGCGGCAACCCGATGCTGGGCTTTACCGAAATCAACGTGACCGAGGCCGAGCACCCCTATGCGGGCGACTGGTGGCCCTCGGGACATAACATCGGCTGGGAACATTGCCACATCATCGAGAAGTTTCATTTTGTCGACGCGATTGCCAACGGCAAGCCGATGAGCCCCTACAACGCGACCTTCGAGGACGGATACCGAACGGCGGTGATCGTCGACGCGATCCGCCGCTCCAGCGAGTCGGGCCAGCGGATCGATCTGACGTATTAGGAAATCAAACGGAAAACACGGGAGTCCGAAAACGGGGACTGGCTCCGTCGAGGGCCTTGTTTTGAAGTGGTTGGGGCGCCTGCCGACGGTGCCTGTCCCCCTTTTCGGACGGGCCATTGGAGTGCGCCGTGAAAAAGGGGGACAGGCACCTCGCGGCAACCGTTCTCGCGAGGATTCGACCTGTCATATGCTCGGAGCCAGTCCCCCTTTTTCACTCCCGTTTACAATTTGAGTACCAAGAAACCAACATCCGCGGGATGAGAACAAGGAGAAATTCGATGGCCAAGATATCTCTCGGCGTGAACATGGAGTTCGTCCGTCATGCCGACAAGTCGTTTGAGTGGGGCGTGGCCAAGGCGGCCGAGTTGGGCTACGACTATGTCGAGCCGATGGTCCATTGGGGCCGTGAAGTGCTCAGCGAGGCGGGCTATTTTCATAGCGTGTCGATGCTGCGGGATCCACTGGAAATCCGGCAGATCTGCGACGACGCCGGGATCAAGATCTCCGCCTTCAGCGCCCATAGCCCGTTGATGAAGCCGGAAGCCAGCGTCGAGTATCTCAAACAGGCCGTCCGTTTTGCCGCGGAAGTTGGTGCCAAGGTTGTGAACACCGACGAAGGGCCCAAACCCGACTTCACCGACGAAGAAACCGACCACGTGTTGATGAAATACGTGCTCACCCGCGTCTCCCGCGTGGCCGAGCGGCACGGTGTGAGCATCGGGCTCGAACCGCACCAGATCTACACCCAGTCGCCCGACGGCCTCGACAAGATCTACCATCTGGTCGATTCGCCGGCCATCGGCATCAATTTCGACACGGGCAACAGCTATCTCTGCGGCCACGACCCGTACGAGTGGCTCCAGCGCGTCCGCGACCGGCTCGTTTTCTTCCACGCCAAGGATATCGGCATCCAGCAGAGCGACTCGGAACGCGGCGAGGTGACCGGAACGCCGGTGGGCTGCGCTTGCGGCGAGGGGGTGATCGACTGGAAACGGGTCGTCGAGTTGCTCGAACCGCTGGACCGGGACCTTCATTTCAGCGTCGAATGCGGCACGGTCGACCAGGCCGCTACCAGCATCGAGCATTTGCGGGGAATCATTCCCTAGCAAAATACCTGCGATGGCGTGGTCATTCCAAGCGGAGGGCACGAGATTCGAACTCGCAACCGGTTTCCCGGCACCTCATTTCCAGTGAGGCCGCTAGCCATTCGCTTACCCTCCGGGAATCGCTCCTCATGTGTCCGGGGAGTCCGGGGCGACAGGCGCCGGAGCGATGCAGCCGTGTCCGCTACTCGACTCCTTGATGCACGCCGCTGATTAAGCTGATGAAATCCCGATTGGCCTTGAACTTGGCTAGCTTGGCAACCAGTTGTTCCATCGCATCGACGTGATGCATGGTGGACAACGTTCGGCGAAGCATGGTGACCGCGTGCAAGGTTTCCGAGGGGAGGAGCTTCTCTTCGCGCCGGGTTCCCGACTGGGTGATGTCGATGGCCGGCCAAATCCGGCGGTCGGACAACTTGCGGTCGAGTACCAGTTCCATGTTACCGGTCCCTTTGAACTCCTGGAAGATCAGTTCGTCCATCCGGCTGCCGGTGTCGATCAGCGCGGTGGCCACGACGGTAAGCGAACCACCCTCCTCGAAAGCCCGGGCGGTGGCGAACAGTTTCTTGGGAATATCCATGGCCTTGATATCGACGCCGCCGCTCATCGTGCGGCCCGTGTTGCCCACCCATTTATTGAAGGCCCGGGCCATTCGCGTGATCGAGTCCATCAGCAGGAAGACGTCCTTGCCCATCTCGGCCAAACGCTTGCACCGCTCGACGACCAACTGGGAAAGCCGTACGTGGCTTTCGATTTCCCGGTCGAGGCTGCTGGCGACGACCTCTCCGTTGACGCAGCGGCGCATGTCGGTCACTTCCTCGGGCCGTTCGTCGATCAACAGGACCACCAGCGTGAGATCGGGGTAATTCTCCGCGATGGCCGCGGAAATATGCTGCAGCAGAATGGTCTTGCCGGTACGCGGCGGGGCGACAATCAGCGCTCGTTGGCCCCTTCCCAGGGGCGTCAGCAAATCGATGACGCGCGTGGTAATCGGCTCGGGGCCGGTTTCCAGTTCGAGCCACTCCTCGGGATTGATGGCGGTCAGGGTGTCAAACGACTTGACCTCGGCGTATTGGTCGGGCGTGAGGCCGTCGATGTCGGTGATTTCCCTCAGTCGCGGCCCTTGTTGCTTGCGGCCGCTCTGGACCATGCCGTTGATGAACAGTCCCTCTCGCAGGCCGAGTTTCTCGATCATCGTGCCGGGGACGAAGGGGTCGGTCCGTTCCCGGGGATAATTGTTCTCCGGCCGCCGGAGGAACCCGTAGCCGTTGGGATGCAGTTCGAGGACACCGCCACCGGGTGTCAGCGGACCGGGATCGCCGCCGTCGGCCACATCCGGTTCTCGAGAGGCCCCTTGCCGATGGCTGGGACCGCCGCGAGGGCGACCTCCTCCCGATCGGGTGCGTGGATGGCTGTTTCCCTGGCCGTTTCTTGGGCTGTTTCCCTGCGAGTCACCACGTCCGCGCGGTCGGCTCTTCTTCTTCCTGGTCATAAAATCCACCTATGGAGAGTCCCCTGACGACAGCGCACGGCGCAAGCATGGCGATTGGGAATCATCCCAAACCGTGGAGCCAACGTCCGGACTAATCAGGCCGAACGTGCTCGCCAAGAAGTCAATTCTCGTCCTGCGACGAAAATCGCCATGCAGTACGCTTGCTCTGCCGAACTCCGGCCAACGGCCAATATTCTGGCTTCGACCGGAAACAAAGCTTGCCCGCTACCCACCAGGCTTTCCGACCGCGTGTTTGCTAAACGTCAAACACGGCGGAGCGGAGGGTCAACCTCGGAAAACCCGGGTCGTTAAGCGATTACAAATACCCCACCGGAAAATGATATCTCGGGGGGATGGCCCAAAGATTTCAACTTGCGGGCCGACAGCATTCTCGCTGCTTCACAGAATTCCAACTATGGCCATCTTAACCATCCCTGAGATTATGTCAAGCTTCGATTCGACAATATCCGGCGAATCGAAGCACTAGGCAAATGCCGTATCTCCCAAACCTGGCATGAACGGAAAGGACACGACCGCCATTAAAGTGTTTGTAGGCAGTGATTTATCGCGATACCACCGCCGAATTGGGGAACAAAAAGGGATCCTCTTCCGGAGATGATTCACCGCACGGATGTTTGTGATTCCGCTTGCTCCGAGTGTTTTTCTTCTCGCAATCGAGGGCGTGTGTCAGAAAACAGGGCGTGTATCAGAAAACAGGGCGTGTATCAGAAAACATGGCGTGTATCAGAAAACATGGCGTGCATCAGAAAACATGGAACCTCGGGGTCGATGGATCCTTGGGGTGGGTGGATCCTAAGAGTGATCGGCGAAATCGGCCCAAAATGCCGCTGCAAATGGGAAGATCATCGGGCCATCGCGATCAGGTACTCGAACTCTACAACGATATACCCTACCCAGCCTAACTTTTCAAGTGCGAATTTCCCGCAAATCTACCCGCTTGGCCGAAAAATCGTTGTTTCTGATACTTCCCCTACATTTTAACACCATTTCTCGTCGCGCCGGTCCGATGAAACAAAGCGTACGATTCTCCGATCTTTCCGATGGACCCCTCCCCGAGGGGGGGTAATGACCATGCGCCCGACTTACCGGTTCCTGCTGGCCACTGCAATGGTCCTGTTCGGTGGAGCCGATTTGGTGGCTCAGCAGACCATGCAGTGGCAGCCGAATCTCGAAACCGCCCAACGTCTGGCCGAGCAGACCAATCGGCTTGTTCTCGTTCACTTCACGGCCGATTGGTGTCCCCCGTGCAAGATGATGGAGCGGGAAGTGCTAAACCAGCCGGCCACGGCCCAGGCTCTTAACGGGGACTACGTTGGCGTTCTGATCAATGCGGACGATCATGTCGAGACGGCCAAGCGTTACCGCGTCAAGTCGCTCCCGACCGACGTGATCATCACGCCTCAGGGAGAAGAGGTCGATCGATTCATCGGTTCCATGTCCGCAACGCAGTACTTGTCGCGATTGGGGAGGATCGCCAAGTCGGTACGGCAGCGGTCGCTGGCGCGCGCGCCCCAGCTTGCCGCGGCCGGAGCGCCCCGGTATGCGCCGGTTGCCCCGGCTTACGCCGCAGAGCGGGCGGAGCCGCCGCGGCAAGATCGATGGCCCGGGCCCGTTGAAACCCCCACGCTACGGCAGAGTCCCCCTCCGTTGCCACCCTTGCGGAACCAGAGCCCGCCGGCGGAGTATTACGTTTCCGACGCACGATCGCCGCGAGGTTTTGCCGGTGGCCTGCCGCCGGACAACCGGCCGAGCCTTCCCCCGATGCCGCCTCGTCAATCGGCGGTACCTTTCGAGCCTCCACCGATGACGACGCCCCGACCGTCGCCGGTCGTCTCGCGCCGGCCACAGAGTGTGGCGCCATCGGCCATCCCCGGCGCTGGGGTAGCGCCCGCCGGTAATCCGGCTTTGGGCTTGGACGGCTATTGCCCGGTCACCCTGGCCGACAATTCGTTGCCCAGCGACCGCCTCTGGGTCGCCGGGTCACCTCAATGGGGGGCCGTGCATCGAGGGCGAACCTATTTGTTCGCCGGCCCCGAGCAGCAGCGAATTTTCATGGCCGATCCCGACCGTTTCGCGCCGGTCCTTTCGGGTAACGACCCGGTCCTTGCTCGGGACGAAGGACGCTTCGTGCCGGGAACTCGCAAGCACGGCGTTTTCTTCACCGATGACAAGTTCGGCCGACACGTCTACTTGTTCGTCTCTCCGGCATCCTTAGAGAAGTTCAAGCAGAACAGTCTCTTCTACGCCGAGCACATCTATCGGCTGAGTCGCAGGTAGGGACTAGGGACTAGGGATCGAATGATGATCTCTAGTCGCTACCTCTCACGCCTCTCCAATCAGCCGCACGAGATGGTCGACCTGTGCGCGGACGCCTTCGAGATTGGGATTGAGCCGTAGGGCTCGGCGGAAGCTTTCCAGGGCCGAGACCCGGTTGCCCAGTTGGACGTAGGCCTGGCCCATGGCGGTGGCCGCGAGGAAATGGTAGGGGTTGATTTCCAGGGCCTGATGGCAATCGCGGATGGCCTCGACGAACTGCCCCAGATTGAAATGGGCGACCGCGCGTTGCTTCCACGCCTCGGCAAACCAGGGCGCGTCT
>JABMRP010001395.1 GCA_013202535.1 Planctomycetota bacterium | reverse complement strand
TTCGATCCGCAATCCGGTGGGCGTGATTTCCACGACGACCGATCTTCCCGAGGGCGGGTTGGCCATCAACAGCGCGGCCACGTCACCCACGGTCTCGGCCGAACTGAGGTCCACGATCGTGGTGGCGTTTCCATCGGTGACGCTGATGCTGCCGTCGGTAATGCCTCTGCCTCCGCGCAGATCGGCCAGCCGCGTTCGGTGGGTGACGACCGGGTTGAGATCGATCGATCCGCGAACCGGCTCGGAGAGCGCCCCGAAGACTTCGTCGCCGTGCAGGTTGGTGTCGAACATCAGGTCGATGTCGGAGAAACTGCTGAGGCGGCCTTCGTTGCCGTTGTACTGGATATAGCTATCGTCGGTTCTCTCGAAGGGCCGCACCGTGGTGCCGGTGCCCGCAAAGAGATAGCGGCCGCGAAATTTCTGGTTGCCGACGTCGGACAATTGGAGGAGGATCTGATCCAATTCCTGGATCACTGCGTCGCGCTGCGTGTCGGAAGAGGTGGTGCCGACGACCGACAGGGCCATGCCACGGGCTTCGGCCATCGAGTTGGAAACCTGCATCAGCGCCGAGTCGGTGGCGCTGAGGTACGATTGGTTGGTGATCAGGTTCGTTTGTATCTGATCCTTGCGTTCCAACAACCGCTGGAGGCTCATCGCGCGCAGCGCGGCCGGTGCGTCTTCGCTGGGTATTGAGATCCGCCGGCCGGTGCTCAGTTGCATCTGAACCTGCATCATCTCGGCCTGACCGGATTGGATCTGCCGCAGCAGGCGCTCGCGCACCAGCAGATCACTCACGCGACTGCTCGATACGGGAATTACGGGGCTCATGCGTTTACAGATTCACCAAAATGTCCAGGAGTTCGTTCAGGGTGGAGATATACCGGGCCGAGGCCTGGAATGAGTGCTGGTAGGAGAGCATGCGGACGGCCTCCTCGTCCAGACTCACGCCGCTGACGGCCATCTTCTGCCCGCGCAACGTGTCCTCGAACACACGGGCGCCCGCGGTGATGGCCCGGGCCACGGTGGATGATTGCGTGGCTTCCCCGGTCAGCCGATCGTACAAGACGCCGATCGAGGCCCCGTTCTTCGTATCCAGGGGACGGTCGAGGAAGTCGGCCAGCAGCATCGCGTTTTCCGTGTCGGCCTCGATTCCTCCTTGGCTGGCGGCGAACTTGGCCGGGTCGGAGGCCAGTGCCGCGCTGATTCCCAAGCTCGTGGCCGAATAGCCGCTGAAAAATGTGTTCATCCCCAGAGCGGCCAGGATACTGCTGCTGTCGGCGGCAAAGGCGAATTCCTGGTCGACCGAATCACTGGTGATCGACAATTCGCCGGTGGAGGAGACCGCGGCCGAAACGCCGCCCACATTGTCGATCGTGGTGACCAGATCGTTCATTGTCATTTCGTCGCCCAAGCCGTTCAGGTCGACGTAGATGTCGGTCGTTTGCGTCAATCCCGTCTTCTTACTGTGGACCAGAAGCTGGAACGATCCGTTGACCGGTGTCATCCGCAGTCCGGCCTGATCGAGCGCCACGTCGTTGTCGTCGACGGAGTACTCTGCCGTGAGTTGATCGTAGCCGTTGAGTCCTTGTCCCGAGGCATAGACCCGGTTGAATTCAAAGGCCAGAGTTTGGGCGAAATCATCAAGATCGGTGAGGAAATCACCCATGATGTCGTCGCGCGAGGTCATCAGGGCTTTCAACTCGCCGGACGTGGGAGTCAAAGGGGAATCGGTGTCCTTGATGCGGATCTCCGCCGTCGCCATGCCGCTGGTGCTCTCCAGGACGACTTCCACCTCGCGGGCAACCCCTTCAAAAACGAGGAAATCGCCGCCGGAGTAGACCACCACGGCGCCGCTGTTCTGCTCGACGACTCGGATGTCGACCAGTTTGGCCAGATTTTCCAAAGCGACCAACCGCTGGTCGCGGAGGCCGACCGCGTCGCTTTGAGAAACGCTGCCCCCTTCGGTCTCGGCGATACGCACGTTGAGCTTGCGAATCTCCTCAATCAGCCGATTGAGGTCGTCGCCCATGTCGACGATCCGGTCGTTCAGGTCGTTGCGGATATCGCTCGCCCGATTGGCGAGTCGGTTGACCCCTTGGGTCAGCGTAGTGCCCTGCAACACGGCCAGATTGCGTACCGAGACGCTTTCCGGCTGGTTGAGGATGTCGGAAATGCTGGAGAAAAGATCGTTCATCGCCGTGCTTAAGTCCGTGTCGCTAAGCTCGCCGATGAGTTGTTCCAGGTTCAGGTGGGTTTGTTCTTCGGTTTCGCCGGCCACCCGGTCGCTCACCGCGCCGCGCAATCGCTCCTCGAGGAAGAGGTCGATCTTCTGGACGACGGCGTCGACGTTG
>JABMRP010001394.1 GCA_013202535.1 Planctomycetota bacterium | reverse complement strand
GAGATGATGCACCGCATCGCCCTGGCGACCGAGCCGATGTGGCGCCGCCGCGAGCAACCGTTATCCGATACGGCCGCCCAGGGGATCGATCCGATTACCTGGGCCACCGTGGGCAGTGCGGGCCGTCTGGCCGAGCGGCTCGACGCGAAGATGGTCGTGGTGGCCAGTGTCAGCGGGGCGACCGCCCTGGCGCTGTCGAAGAACCGTTACTTCGTACCCACCGTGGGATTGAGCGATTCGCCGGCCACGCTCCGCCGCATGTGTCTCTACTGGGGCGTGATCCCGGTGGCCGACGTACCGACCGACGACAACGCCCGGCTACTCGAAGCGGTCGTCGACCGGGCCACCTCGGCCGGCCATCTCTCCCAAGGCGACCGTCTGGTGCTCGTCTCCGGCACCGGCCTCTCGGTCACGGCCCACAACGCGATCGTGGTGCATGAGATTCCGTAGCAGCCCGTTGATAAAGTCGAGTGCCACTGCTTGCTTGCAAGCAGTGCCGTGGATTCGATCATGAAACCCGGCATAAAGGCACTGCTTGCAAGCAAGCAGTGGCACACATTCCGGCAAAGTCCACTTTTTCAACGGGCTGGTAGGGGTCAGCGCGGGGGCTATTCCAGGTAACATCTGCTCACCAACGTAGCATGGTCCCCCGCCGAACGCGTCGCCGGAAGGAAGGCACAAGAACGTTCTGTGTCGTCCGAGTGACGGCGCGTCGGAGTGCCTCAGCGAAGCCGGCTGCTGTGCATGCAAACACTTCAGCGGTGCGTTGGGCCGAATCGCTTTCCCGGCGGGAACCCCCTGGCCAAAATCCTGGCAGGAAGGGCAAGCTGGCGAGTCTGGGCATTCAGCCCATTTCAGGATAACGGGTTACGACCCGTAGCAACCCCTCTTTTCCCGCCCGCGGGAAATCGCTACAGTACCCCGCTTGAAAAACCCGAAAAACGATGACGGGCATGCCCTCCCGCGACGGGTAGGTCCGGGTACGCCGGTTTCTCCGCAGACAGATCGACGGGAATGCTTCCATGCGTGTGTTGCGTTGTCTCCCATGGCAAGGGCTGGTTATTGTGGCCGTTCTGAGCAGTCGCTCGGCTTGGGCGCAGGTACCGATCCAGAGTTGGCCCTCATCCGGAACTTCCGCCGGGATCACCGATCTCCCGACCGGCCTGCCCGCCGCCTGGCCGATCGACCGCGCGACACCGCTGCCGGTCCATGAAAGTCCGCCGCAATTCGTCGACGCCCACGTTTTGCTGGACGGCCCGCGGACCGTCCAGGGGACCTCGATCACCGGCTCGGGGCTCTTCCCCGATCCGGCCGAGAGCACCAGCTACTCTCTGGCGCCGTCGCAGCCGTCGCCGGCGTGTTGGACGTGGCAGTTTCTCCCCGACGGCCTGATCTATCGATCGTACCTGGCCGCGGGCAAGGAACCGCGACTGGGGTGCCAAGTGTTTTACCAGACCAATCGAGGGTGGCTCTGGGATATCACGCTGGGCGGTCGCGTCGGCATGTTTCGATACGGGACGCATGATCCGGTCAATCCCGAGGGATGGCAGATCGACCTGGAGGGAGCGGCCTTTCCCCGGCTCGATCCCGAGCTTGATCGCGACCTCGTGTCGGCCGACTTCCGCTTTGGCATTCCCTTCACCTGGCGGCGAGGCCCCTGGGAAGGCAAAGTGGCCTACTACCATCTCAGTTCGCACCTGGGCGACGAGTTCATGCTGGCCAATCCTGGGGCGTTTACCCGAATCAACTACTCGCGCGACGTGCTCGTGGCGGCCGTTGCCTGGCGGCCGCATTCCGATTGGCGTTTCTATGCCGAGGCCGGCTGGGCTTTTTACGCCGACGAGGGGAGCGATCCCTGGGAGTTTCAGTTCGGCATCGACTATAGCCCCGCCCGGCCGACCGTCTTCTGGCCGGCGCCGTTTCTGGCCCTCAACACGCGGCTGCGGCAGGAGGTCGACTACGGCGGCAACTTCACCGCGCAGGCCGGAGTGCAATGGCGCGGCATGACCGGACGGCTCTTCCGCCTGGGCGCCCACTACTTCAACGGCATGAGCGACCAGTACCAGTTCGTCAGCGAGTACGAAGAGCAAGTCGGCCTGGGTGTTTGGTACGATTATTGAGTTGGCGCGTGTCTGGCACAAGTCGCATAGCGCGCCATGAATTGTCCCTCAGCCCCCGGCTCTGCCGGGGGGCGAACCACCTTGATCGGCTGGGACCGATAACCGTGACTTAGTCCCACGATGGATTCCTTCTGAATTC
>JABMRP010000140.1 GCA_013202535.1 Planctomycetota bacterium | reverse complement strand
GACTGGGGCAGTCGCCAGGGCTCGGCCGGCGGGCAGGACCGCGACCGACTCGATCGCCGTGAGTCGCTCGAGCAGGCGGTCGAGATACGCGGCCCGAATCGGGCCCCAGCCCTCTTCGTCCAGTCCGTGCGTGTTGAAGATCAGCCAGCCCGACTTCGCCCCCAGCAGGCTCTCGATCTGGCGGTCGATGGCCTGCTCGCAGTTTCCCGGCCCGTAGCTGGTACACGTGAGCCTCACCTGGCCTCGGTGCGGTAACGGGTTGACGGCCGCGCCGCCGGTTCGGAAGGCCCTCACTTGGGTCGGCAGCCAGGCCTCCAACTCCGGCGTCGACGCATTGTAGGGGAAGTTGAAAACGGCCCGCTTCGGGTCGAATCCCTTGAGTTCCTCGGCAAACACGTCGAGGCACCGGCGGATGAGGTCCTTGGACTGCTCCAGCGGGAGTGGTCGCAAGTTGGCGTGCCGGTAGCCGTGCGGCATGATCTCATGACCGCGGGCTGCCAGATCGTTCCAGAGCGCGAAGTCGCCGCGTGGCGAGCCGCCGATGTACGTGCCCGGTGGCTGGTAATCCTTCCGGTGGGCAGTGGCGACGACGTTCAGGCAGGCCGAGAGACCTCGCTTCTGGTAAATCTCGGCCGTTTGTCGAAAGGATTTTGCGAACCCGTCGTCGAAGCTCAGCGTAACGATGTGCCGCTTCTTGCCGGCGGCGTTTTCGGATGCGGTAGACCGAGCCGACAGAGCGGCGGTCGCGGTCGCCGCGCCGACGGTCTTGATGAAGTCGCGACGTGTGTGGCGCATGATGGATACCCCGGCAAGAGAGCGACGTTTCCCGTTTGCTCGCGGCAAACGGGTGCCATTCTACTCGACTATGCCGTGCGTCAACAGCCGTGACGAGTTTAGTCTCGTCTTCTCGGAACATCGCGGCCCGTTCGGTTGACCAACATGTCGCGCGACCACATTGCACCCTGCGTGACCAACGTGGGTTGAACCCTGTTTCGCGGAAAGGAATAGGGGACAAGGATTTGAGACGCCACATCTGCCGACCCGCAAGATGGCCAAAACGCGAGCCCACCCGACAAGGAATTTGCCTTTCTGCCAGAGAATCCGAATAATTCTCCGGGAAAAGTGCGTGGATTTCCCGAAAACTTACCCTAATCCCAGAGGATCGTGTTGCCCTCTTTTCGTGCGGTTGACCATGCAGAGAGCAACGAGTCTGTCCACTGGTTGGACGGAAGCCCGCAATACGGGCGGTACACACATCGACGGTCCCGCTCGGGGGGCTCTTTGCCCAGCGACTTATGTCTGCCGCCGATACCGTGAGCCACAGTCTTGAAAGAACGGCGGAACCCTACCGAATCGGGCGCGTTCTCGGTCGCGGAGACAAGGGGTGGGCCGGTTGCTGGCTTGTGAATAGTCAATTCGGGCCGTACGTTGCCCCTGGTTGTAGTGTGCGATATACTGGCGGTCGAGCAAATTGAGGGGATGCATGATACCCTGTGTGTTCGGCCGTGATCGCCTCATGTTGGCGGTCTTTCCGAGACGACTAATCGAGAGTTCGCTGCTGCCTTAACATTGGTCAGACGGTCGTGTTTACACGGATTTCCCCGGTCTTTACTTTCGCGGGAAGAACACCCATATTGGGAAGTACGTAGCTTATTGGCATACGCGTTGCTTGTCGGATGGCGATTGCGTGAATCGGCATGTGACCGGTACCTATCATCATCTCGACTGGGATACTTACGGCGGTCATGGCCACTAGGCCGAGGTACGGCACGAGACTCCCGGTGCAACCGCCCGGGAGTCTCGTTGCCTTTGTGCTTGGCAAGGGAGAAGATCATGGGAAAGTTAATCGAACGCCTCAAGGCCGGTTCCGAACGCCTGACGACGGGCGTTTGGGTCGCCGTGGTCCTCTTACTCGCAGCCGTCGTGGTCATTGGCGCCAACGAGGAGTGGCGATCCGGGTTGCTGGCCGCGCTGGTCGGTGGAGAATCGCCCGAAGATCCACAGGCCGATGACGGTGCCGAAGATGCCCCGGAGGAGCAGCATGCGCTGGCACTGGCGGATCGGGCGCTGCTCAACATCGGCATCAGCGACGACCAGATTCAACCGATCAAGTTGGGCGACTACGAGAAAACCACTTCCTTTCCGGCCATGATCATGGAGCGTCCGGGCCGTTCCATCGTCAAGGTTCCCGCCCCGGCTACCGGGGTCGTTACCCACGTCTACCGCGAGCAAGGGGTAACGGTGGAGGCCGGCCAGCGGTTGTTCGAACTCGGACTGAACCATGAAGAGTTGATCCGGGATCAGGCCGAGTATCTTGCCACGCTTCAGAAGCTCGCCACGGTCGAAAACGATCTGGCGAGATTGGCGTCGCTGCCCGGGGGACTGGCCGACATGGAAAAGCGGGAACGGGGATTCGAGAAAGCCCAGTTGGACGCGACGTTGAAGGCTCTGCGCCAGGTGTTGGTCATGCATGGGCTGACGGAAGAACAAGTCGACGAGACGCTCACCCGGAAACAGCAACTGGTCAAGACCTTTACGGTCTCGGTTCCCGAGGTTACCGACGACGAATCGCGCACCGCGCCGGCGCCGCAGTCGGTGTTTGAAATTCAGGAGTTGCTCGTTGCCAAGGGGCAACAGGTTTCCACCGGCGCCCCGCTCTGTGTGATCAGCAACCACGCGCGGCTCCAGATCGAAGGCCACGCTTTCGAGCACGACACCGAGCTATTGCTCGAGGCGGTAGAAAACAACGGGAGTGTCGTCGCTGTCTTCGAGGGACACAACGGGCATCCGCACGTGATCTCGGGGCTGCAGGTACGCAACGTCGCCAGTTCGCTCGACGTCGAATCGCGTACGCTGAGTTTCTATGTCGAGTTTCCCAACGAGAGCCTGTCCGAGCGAAAAGAGGGAAATCAGCGTTTCGTCAATTGGCGATTCAAGCCGGGGCAACGTTGTCGGCTGGAAATCTCGACCGAAACCATCCGCGGCCAATTCGTCGTTCCCATGGAAGCCGTCGCCCACGACGGCGCCGAGGCCTATCTCTTCGTCCGAAACGGTTTCAAAGAAGACAAGAAGGTCTGGTTGCGCACTCCCGTTCGCGTACTCCACCGCGGTCTCAACGAGATCGTGGTAGCCAATGACGGCGCAATCTATGCGGGCACGGAGATCGCTACCGCCGGCGCCGGCCAACTCCTGATCGCCCTGGGGAGCGGAAGCGGAAAGCTCCAGAACGCCTGCCCCTGCCCCGACCATTGAAAAGTAAACAATGTTCAACTACCTGATCCGCTTCTCGTTGCGACATCGCTTGTCGGTCGTTGCCGCCGCGGTGTTGTTGATGGTCTTCGGGGGATATCAGATCTTCCGTCTGCCCGTCGACGTGCTGCCCAACCTGAATCGCCCGCGCGTGGCCGTGATGACCGAATCGCCCGGGTTGGCGCCCGAGGAAGTCGAGACGCTGGTCACCATGCCCCTGGAGTCGGTGCTCAACGGTGCCACGGGTGTGTTGGCGGTCCGCAGCACTTCGACCGTCGGGCTGTCGATGATCACCGTGGAATTCGATTGGGGGACCGACGTCTACGAAGCCCGCCAGATCGTGGGCGAGAGGCTGGCCCTGGCCTCCACGCACCTTCCCCGGGGAATCACCCCCCAAATGACTCCGATCTCCTCGGTGATGGGGCAGATCATGGTCCTGGGGTTGTACAGCCGCCCCAGCGAGGAGACGTTGCTGTTCGCGTTTGACTTCGATGGGACACTGGAGGACCTGTTCGAGGAGACAACTCCCGGCAGGCAGCTTCGCCACGAGTTTGCCGCCCAGAGGACTCCACTATCGACCAAGGCGATAATCCGGCCCGGCACGACCGACGGCCGCTGGCTGCTTGTCGATCCGACGGTAGACCGCTGGTGCGAACTGGTGTCGCGCAAAGGCAAGGTCGAGGTCCATGAAACCACCTCGCCCATGGCACTGCGCACGATTGCCGATTGGGAGATCCGCAAACAACTGCTGACCATCGGCGGCGTGGCCGAGGTGTTCGTGATGGGCGGCGACCGGAAGCAGTTTCAGGTATCCGTCCTGCCCGACGCGCTACAGAAATACGGCGTCACGCTTCACGAGGTGGAAGAGGCGCTGCGCAAGAGCAACGAGAACGTCACCGGCGGCTATCTTTCCGAACAGGGGAGCGACGAGTATCTCGTGCGGGCCTTGGGCCGGATCGAGTCGATCGAGGATCTCAAGATCCTGGTGGTCAAACCGCTGGCCGAGAATTCCGTGTTGCTTCAGCACGTCGCCCGCATCGAAGAGGCGGCCCAGGTGAAGCGGGGCGACAGCGCGGCCTATGTGCGCGAGCCGGACGGCAGTTTCTCCGGAGGCCCGGCCGTCATCTTGACCGTCGAAAAACAACCCAACATGGGCACCGGCGAACTGACCGAAGCCATTCACAAGCGTCTCAAAGAGATCAAGGCGGATCTCAAGCCGGATATTCGCGTTGTCTCTCTGTACCAGCAGCAGGATTTTATCGACCTGGCGATTTCCAACGTGATCGAGGCGTTGTGGATCGGCGGCCTGCTGGTCGTGATCATCTTGTTTCTGTTCCTGGTCAACGTCCGCGCCACGGTCATTACGCTGATCGCGATGCCGCTTTCGATCGTGGTCACGTGTTTGGTCTTCGCCCGATTCGGGTTGTCGATCAACACGATGACGTTGGGCGGCCTGGCCGTGGCCATCGGCGAGCTGGTCGACGACGCGATTGTCGACGTGGAGAATATTTTCCGCCGGTTGCGCGAAAACGCCCGCGCGGAGTCGCCCCGATCGGCGATTCGGGTGATCTACGAAGCCAGTTGCGAGATCCGTAATTCGATTGTCTTCGGCACCTTTATCGTCTGTCTGGTGTTCTTGCCCCTGTTCTCGCTGGGCGGTATCGAAGGCCGGCTCTTCGCTCCGCTGGGCGTCGCCTACATCGTGTCGATTCTCTCGTCGCTGGCGATTTCGTTGACCGTGACCCCGGTGTTGGCCTACTGGCTGCTGCCGGGAATCGCGGCCCGGCAAAAGTCGCGAGAGGGGCTCCTCATGCAGGTCGTGAAGAAACTGGCCGGCGGGACGATCGGCTTCAGTTTGGCATTTCCCAGGACGGTCCTCACCCTGGCCGTCCTGGCGGTGGCCCTGAGCGTCAGCGTCTTTTTTGGCTTGGGTCGGGAGTTCATGCCGGCATTCAACGAAGGCGCGATTCAACTGAACGTCGACCTGATGCCCGGCAAATCGCTGGAGACCTCCGTGGCCATTGCCGACCGCGTGGCCGAGGAGTTGCAGCAGGTGGAAGGGGTCCGGGCGATCGTGCGGAAGACGGGCCGAGCCGAACTCGACGAACATGCCATCCCGGTCAATACGACGGAATTTATTTGCAGCCTGGATCCCGACTCCCCCCGTTCGCAGAAGGAAATCGCCCGGGATCTCGATGCGATCATTGCGGCCGAGAACATTCCCGGCACGGCCGCCTTCTCCGACCAACCGCTGCAACACCTGATCGCCCACCTGCGTTCCGGCTCGCGAGCCAAAATCGCCATCAAGCTCAAGGGAGACCGGCTCGACGTCCTCCGTACTCGAGCGGCACAAATCGTCTCGGCCATCGAGAACGTGGAAGATACAGGCCGCATCCGCATCGATCCCATCCAGGTCGATGTGCCGCAACTGCGGATCGAACTGGATCGATTGGAACTGGCGCTGGTGGGGTTAACGCCCAGCGACGTCACGGAACTGATCGAAACGGCCATGCACGGCCGCGTGGTCACCGAAGTGATGCGCGACCAGCGCATCGTCGACGTTACGGTGCGCATGGGCCAATCGTATCGAGAGAGCATTGAGGCCCTGCGCCACCTTGTCATTCGAGTGCCCAGCGGAGGAACCGTCCCCCTGGAATCGGTCGCCACGATCGACCGCTCGGCGCGCGGTCCGGCGCGAATCGACCACGAAGCGGGCCGCCGGCAGGTGATCGTGCAAGCCAACCCGAGGGAGCGAGGTACCGTCGACGTCAAGGAAGACATCGAGCGCAGCCTGGCGCCGATTCGCGGCGAACTGACCGAAGGCAACTACGATCTGACGATTTCCGGTCTGTTCGAGAGCGAACAGGAGGCCGCCTTCTGGATCGGTTGGCTGTCGGTCCTCTCGCTGATCGGCATTTTCATCGTCTTGTACACGATGTTTCGCTCGGCCAACCTCGCCCTGCAGGTCATGTGCGCGCTGCCGATGGCCCTGATCGGGGCCGTGGCGGCGATCACAATCACCGGGCAGGACCGGACCATTCCCTGTCTGGTCGGATTGATCTCGCTGTGCGGCATCGCCTCGCGAAACGGTATTCTCCTGCTGGACCACTACATGCACCTCGTTCGGTACGAGGGCGAGACGTGGTCGCGCGAGATGCTGATTCGCGCCGGACGAGATCGCGTGGCACCCGTCTTGATGACCGCGCTGACTTCGGCTCTGGGGCTGGTTCCGCTGATCCTGGCGTCAGGAGAGCCGGGAAAGGAAATTCTTTACCCCATCGCCACGGTCGTCGTGGGCGGGCTGATTACGTCGACGATGATGGAATTTCTCGTCCGTCCGGCCCTGTTCTGGACGTTCGGACGCCAAGCCGCCCAGGCTGCGCTGCAGCGGCGAAAGGCCGAGAAGACGGCCCTGGAGGACCCCGCTGTGCTTTCACGAAACCCAACCGCTTTTGTCGGCGGACTACCCGAAGAAGAGAAGGAGAGTGATTATGACGACTAAGACTTGTTCCCTGATGTTGTGTGGCTTGGCTGTGTCTGTGTTTACCTTTTGCGGTTGCGGCGGAAGCGAATCGTCGCCTTCGGTGTCCGAGGAATCCAAGGTGGAGAACGGCGGGGCTCACTCGCACGACACCCCCCACGGTGGCCTTCTGGCGGTCCTCGGAAGCCACGAATACCATGCCGAAGTGCTGCACGACGAAGACACCAACCAGGTCACCGCGATCATCAGCGACAGCGAGTGGCAGCCGATCGAAAGCAAGATCACCAACGTCAAACTCAACCTGATGGTCGCCGACGTGCCGGAGCCGTTCTCGCTTTCGCCGCAAACAAGAAAAGCGGGCGAGGAAGTCCGCTTCAGCACGGTCAACGCCGAACTCTGCGAACTCGTGTGTGAAGGATGGGAAGGCAATGCCGAAGTCAGCGCCGACATCGACGGTGCCCCGTACCGCGGCAAATTGGCCAAACCAGAGGGTGACCACGAAGATCACGACGAGGACGAAGGCCACGACGAGGACGGTCACGAAGAGGACGGTCACGACGAGGACGGTCACGACGAGGACGGTCACGACGAGGACGGCGACGACCACTAGGGATCGTCCCGTCCCACCTCCTCCGCACACCGCCATTCGGGCTTGTCCCGGCGGGGTGATGATGGACCGCTACAGCCGCGTCCGCCCTCTCCACACACGCCGCCGGGGTACGATACGCTCGGTCAACGACTATGCACCCGCACGCTCTCGAAGTGGAATATAGCGAAGATCGATAAGATCCCGAGAGACTCAAACACGCGCTTTCCGCCATGACACCACGCCAACGCATTCTCGCCACGCTAAGCCACCAGCGGCCCGATCGCACTGCGACCGATGGCTGGTTCCATCCGGAAACGATGGACATGCTCAAGAGGCATTACCGGACCGATGCCTGGCCGGATGTGCTTCGCGAACTGGGGATCGAAGGTTGGATCGACATCGGCCCGATCCTGATGCCGCCCGACCGATCGCACGAAGACCAAGCGAAGCCGGGCCACGCCTCGGGCGAACCGAGCGTCTGGCTCGACGACCGCACGTACGAGGACATCTGGGGCGTGCGGTTCGTGTTGGGTAGCGACAAACGATACCGCCGCTGGGCCGCCGGGCCGTTGGAAGATGCCCGGTCGGTCGGCGACGTTGCCCGATTTTCCCTGTTGGAAACGATGGCCATCCACGAGCCGGACGATTACGCTCGCCTGGTATCGGAAGCGAAGTACCAGCAGCAATTCGTTTACGGAACCCTGGAGAACCCCTTTCGCCGGTTCTGGAACCTGCGCGGTTATGAAAACGCCCTGATGGACTACGCGGCCGACCCCGAGATCGTCGAGGCGGTTTACGATCGGCTCTTTGCGTTGTATACCCGGGTCGGCGTGGCGATGGCCCGAGCCGGAGTCGACATGATTCGCATTGTCGGCGACATCGCCATGCAAGACCGGATCATCATGGGCCCCGAGGCGTGGCGCCGGTTCGACAAACCTCGCATCGCGGCCCTGATCGGCGCCTGCCGCGAGATCAATCCGGATCTCGAATTCTTCTTCCACAGCGACGGCATGCTCACCGAGTTGATGGACGATCTGATCGACGCCGGCTTCACGGTCATCAATCCGATTCAGCCCGAGTGCATGGACCCTGTCGAGGTCAAGCGTCGCTGGGGCGATCGGATTACTCTGCACGGCTGCATCAGTATCCAGCGCACCCTGCCCTTCGGGTCGCCGGAAGACGTGCGCGCCGAAGTCGAGCACTTGATCCGCCAATGCGGCCACAACGGCGGGCTGGTGCTCATGCCCTCGAACAATATCCAACCCGACACGCCGGTGGAGAATATCATCGCCTGCTACCACACCGCCCGCGATACTACGCCAGGCGTATAGTAGCCTGAGATGTAGCCGTGCCGACGCTCATCGCCCGGCGTACGTTCGGCCGACGTGGTCGGCGATGGCCTTCTTCAAGGCGGCCGTATCGATGGTATCGTGCTGGCGATAGAGCACCTTGCCGCCGGGAGCGATCAGCAGGGTATAGGGAACCGGCCCGGGCCACTTCTTGTCCAGCGCCTCGGCCAGCTTGTCGCGATCCCCCGAATCGAAGATGTAGTTTGTCGAGGAAACGTGCTTCTCCTTGAGAAACCTCAACGCCTGCTCGCGATGCTTCACGCCGTCGAGGCTGATCGTGATCATCTCGAAACCGCGCCGGCGGTACATCCGGTTGATGGTCACCAGTTCCGGCAGCTCCTCGACGCAAGGAGCGCACCAGGTTGCCCAGAGATTGATCAGGCG
>JABMRP010001393.1 GCA_013202535.1 Planctomycetota bacterium | reverse complement strand
CTTGCAAGCAAGCAGTGGCACGCGAGAAGTGTCCCGCCTACAACTCCCAACCCGGGCGATACTGGCGAACGAGATATTTGTTCGCGTCGGCACTGTTGGTGATCTTCATGTTCTCGCTGTCCAACAGCACCTTCTTGCCGGCTCGCAGGGCGACGGCGCCCAGGTTGACGGTGTCGGTAATCGACGCGGCATTGCCAAAGTTTCCCGGCGAGGGCGGGCCACCCTGAACGGCCTCGATCCACGGGACATGACGAGCGCCGTGTCGCTGGGACGCTTCCCCGCCCACGGGCTCACGCTTGCCGTTGGCGAATCGTTGCGGATTCTGCCCTTGGAAACCGGCCATGATCGTACCCTGGTCGCCGATGAACAAGATCCCCTCTCGGGGCATGTCGATGTTTTGCGCCTCGATTTCCTCCCCGAGGCGTGGTTTCATGCCGCCATCGTACCAGAACAGCTCCACCGGAGGCGCGTCCGTCTTGGCCGCAAACTTGAAGCGGATCGTGCAGGCGGCCGGGTAAGAGAAATCATTCTTCACCGGCCGGCTCACGTTCTCGACGATCGAGCAGGTGTGGGTCGCCCGGGTCTCGGCGCTTTGCGGAACACCCAACTCCAGCGCCGCAAACACGGGCCAGAGGCTGTAGATGCCCATGTCGGCCATCGAGCCGCCGCCGAAATCGTACCAGCCGCGGAAGACCGTGTGCGTGTAGTGTGGATGATAGGGGCGATCCGGTGCGGGCCCCAGCCACAAGTCCCAGTCGAAACCCTTGGGCAGCGGCGGCTTGTCCGTGGGAATCTCCGGGTATTGAGGCCAGACCGGCCGATTCGACCAGTTATGCACTTCCCGAAGCGTGCCGATCGCGCCCTCCTTGATCCGCTGGGCAATCCGTCCGTTGCCCGACCCGCTGCCATAAGCCAACAGGTGCGTGGCAACTTTCGTCCGCCGGGCCGTCTCGACGACCAGCCTTCCTTCGGCCATCCGGTTGGACAGCGGTTTGTGCATCAGGACGTGTTTACCCCGGTTCATCGCCGCGATCGAGACGGTCGCGTGCAGATGGTCGGGCGTCATGATTTTGACGGCGTCGAGATCCTTCTCTTTCTCCAGCAACTCCCGAAAGTCGGCATACGCGGAGCACGCCTTGAAGTTCTCCTCGCTTCGCCCGGCGGCGTAGTAGGCGTCGACAACCTCGCGACCCACTTCCCGGCCTCCGGGGCAACCGCCGTCGTTCTCTCTCCACGCGGGCTTGTCCAGGAGCTTTCGGATCGTACCGCGGACGCTGCCCTTGCCCCACTCGACGTAATCGCTGCTGTCGGTGTTCGGATCGCATACGGCGACGATCTGTATGCCCGGGTCGGCCAGCAGGCCCCCCAGTTCGCGAAATCCCTGCGTGCCCATGCCGATGTGGGCCAGCGTGATCTTGTCGCTCGGCGCCACGTACTCGGTCCCGCCCAAAACGTGTCTGGGCACAATGGTAAGCACCCCGGATGCAACGGCGGTTCCCATGAACCCGCGGCGATGAATATCGCGTGTCATGAAGCGGCTCCCACACTGGACCGGATGGATTGATCCCAAAGACATCCATCGTATCGCACGGGTGCGATGGGGTCCACTCTGGCACACGAAAGTCGCCGCCCATGAAAAAGAGCCGCCGGCGAACCGGCGGCTCCGTGAATCTTACGATCTGACGGGATCGATTAACGCTTGCGCCGCCGGCCGTACCACGCCAGGCCCAGCAATCCGAGGGCGGCCAGGGCGAAGGTGGAGGGCTCGGGGACATCCGAGCCGAATTGGGCGCTGATGCCGGTTAGCACCAGGGTATCCAGTCCGCTGAAGTTCGGATTGCCCGGCACCAAATCCAATTGCGCCCCGCTGATGTCCCAGGTGGCCTGATCGGGGACAAGGCTGTAAGCGATACCGGTGAGGCCGCCAATATCGATGTTGTTGGCGGCCATCACGACGAACTGGTCGGTCGTCGAAATCGATTCGGTCAGATCGGATTCGACGATCTGGATGGTGGGTGTCCCGTTGAGGTCGAACGTATCGGCCATCGCCAGATCCCATCCCACGCCGGGCGTCGACGATGAGGGCGAGGCGCCAACCTCCCACTCGTAGGTGCCCCCATCGGTATTCACCGTCAGCGCGAGGCTCCCCAACGTGCCGATGCTGTCGCCGGGAGCGAGCGTGGCGGTTCCCAGAAGGTTGAACGAGGGCGTTCTGGTTTCTCCAGCTACATCCGCATTTCGGACATACGTGGCCGTTCCGGAATAGCGGCCCGCGATATTAATGATGGACTCGTTGGCCTGACTCAGTTCCGTGGTAATGTGGAGATCGTTGAAGTTCGCAGTTGCGCCTTCGCCGGTGTAAGTGTCTACGATTGCTGACCCGTCCACGTTAATAATCTGGACACTCGCGTCGCCTCGATGAGGATTGAATAGCGAATCCACCGTCAGGTCGGACTTGAAGTTGACCCTCGTACCCCAACCATCGTTGCGAGTCTCGGTAATCCTGCCCGCCGTTACGTCCCCGTAGAAATACATGCTGCCGTGTTCGGTTGGCCACAATTCGTCGGTGATGACGAGCGGCATATAGAAAACGGGCAGGTGCTCCTTGTTCATGCTCAGGTCTTCAACGGTCAACGTCGGTGAGGCGTTTGCCGCCTCGACCAACGAGCCATACCCAGCGTACGAGAAATTCTCCAGAGTGGAAACGCTGCTGTTGGTGCCCAAGGGATTGGCATTCGGCGTCAGGAAGTCGCTGTCGTAAAAGATCTCGACGGAGCCGTTGTAGTTGCCTTGTATCTTCAGGAAGTTGTAGCTGGAGCCTTTCATGTCGATGGCCACCGGCCTGGCCCAGTCGATGCGGTTGAATTGGGCCGTGTCACCTACGCCTGGAGGTGGCGAAGCACTCCAATTCGCGGCATCTTGCCAAACCCAATTCCCAGTACCCTTGTTCCATGTGCCGTCAGCACCGGAGGCATCGTTGCCCAGCAATGACGCAAACACCACGGCAACGGTGATGCAGCAAACGAGTGTCAAGATCTGTCGTCTCATCGCTAACTCCCTGTCATCTCGTCACGGGGGTAAATTCCTCGGGACACGGCGGTAAGTATTGAAACGTACACATTAGACCGCCAGTAGCCGTGCAAGCGCCGGCCCACGTCCGCGGGCCAATTCAAACGGCACGGGCGTACGATACGAGTGTAACAACGGCTGTATGGATTGCAAGCAATTTCTCCCATCCCCCCAAGAATTCCCGAAGTGAATCAAGAGGAGGCGGATCGAAAGAACCCCTCTGAATAGGGGTGTACTGCCGTTCTAAGCCGCGGCATCGTAAAATTAGCGAGTTACCGTCGGTTGGACTCCAATAAACGGCCACCAGCGGCGAATTGGACGATAAGGCTGACCCTACACTCCCGCACCCACCCCCCATTCTTGCAGCAAGGAACCTAGTAATGATGTTGCGATCGAGTCTGTTGTGCCGCCGTTGGGCTGCGCCCCTGGCGATGTTACTTGCGGTGCTTTTGATGAGCGCCGAAGCACGGGCCGAACGCCCACCGGCTGAGAAGCTGTTGCCGCGGGCGACTTTCGGATACTTGTCGATCGCCGACGTCCCCGATCTGTCCGAGCGGTTTGGCAACACGTCGATCGGCCTGATGAGCGAAGATCCCGAGATGAAACCGTTCGTTAAGGCGATGTACGGCGTGCTGGCCGATTTGGTCGACACGGTGCAAGAGCAGATCGCCCTGTCGCTGCCGGAGATTTTGGACCTCTTCCAGGGCGAGTTGACCGTGGCCGTCGTTTCGCCCAAGACGGGCAACCCGGCCGTGGTTGTCTTCGTCGATGCGGGCGAGCAGATGCCCAACATGAAGAAAATCCTCGCCAAGGGGACCGGGGCGCTCGATGGTATTGCCGAGGTAAAGCGAACCGAAACGACCATCGGCGACACGACCCTGATCGTTTACGAAAGTACCGAAGACGCCGACGCACCGCAGGCCGCCTACTTCATCAAGGAAGAGACGATCGTGATGGCCAGCAACGCCGAAGTGCTTGAGCAGGTGCTGGCCGCCTGGAACGGGGAAGCGGAGGAAGGCACGACGTTGGCCGAAAACGCCAAGTACGCGGCCATCATGCGGCGCTGTCGGGGTGCCGGTGGCGAGGAACCCCAAGTGACCTGGTTCTTCGACCCGCTGACCATGATCGAGCACTTCGCCCGGGAAGACACCGGCCCGCGGATCATGCTGGCGATGCTCCCGACGTTGGGGCTGGACGGCCTCTCGGGCCTCGGCGGCAGCTTCTTCTTCGACGCCGGGCCGTACGACTCGGTCATCCATTGGCATATTCTCTTGGGCACGCCGCGCCGGGGTATCCTCAAGATGATCGCCCTGAGCTCCGGCGACGCCGCGCCGCAAACGTGGGTCCCGGCCGACGTATCGATGTACGCCACCCTCCACATCGACGTCGACACGTTCTTCCCGACACTCAACGAACTGTACGACGGATTCCGTAGCGAGGGGGCGTTCTCCCGCTTGCTGGCCGGTTCGGTCAAGGAGGAGTCGGGCGTCGACTTCGAGGGCGCCGTCGTGCCCCAGCTTGACGGCCGCGTAACGATGATCCAGTGGATCGAGCGCCCGGTGACCCTTGCCAGTCAGGCCACGATGCTCGGGTTCACCCTGAAGGATTCCGAACCGATCGCCGCTACGCTGGCCGCTCTGGCGAAGAAATTTCCGGAGCAGTTGGAAAAGGAGACGTTCGGGGGCGAGACGTACTACGTGTTCAACCCGCCGGGGCTGCAAAGCGCTCGGGAAAGGGCACGCGAACAGCCCGGTCAGCCCGAGCCGCCGATGCCGTGCATTGGTGTGGTCGACGACACGTTGCTCATGGCCAATCGGACGGCCATCTTCGAGCAGGCGATTCTTGCCAACCGCGATTCATCGAAATCGTTGGCCTCCTCACCCGACTTTGAAGTCGTGGCCGAGAGAATTCGTCGTCAGGCCAGCGGGACCAATCCGACCATGATCATGTTCAGCCGGCCGACCGAAGGGATGCGTTTTCTCTACGGCCTGGCCAACGGCGATGCAGCGCGGCAGGGACTTCGCGGAGCCGCCGCGGAGAACGAGTTCTTCAAGTCGCTCGACACGGCCCTGGAGAAGCACCCGCTGCCGGAGTTCTCCGTAGTGGAGCGCTACATGGCCCCCACCGGAGCGCTGATGGTCGACGACGAGACGGGCCTACACTACATGGGATTCGGCATGCGGCCGGAAAAGAAGTAGTGCGGGCGTTAAACGAACATTCCCAATACCAACGGGCTGTTGTCACGCGCGCCCGATACTGGCCAACAGCGTCTCGGCACAGCGGGTCGAAAACTCGGGATCGTTGACGTTACAGTCCAACTCGATCACCGGTATGTCGTCGCGCAGGTGCGTCTTCACCGCCTCGAACAACGCCTGATTGGCTTCCGGCCACCAGAAGGGACCGTCGGGAACGTCGATCACGCTCAGACCGCGCAGCGGAAGTAACACGCTCACCGGGGCCGTGCTCGCGTTGAGTTTCTCGGCCAGGATGCGGCCCAATTGCTCGCATTCCGCCGGCGTGGTGCGCATCAGCGTGATGTTGGGGTTATGGGGATAGAACTTGCGCTGGGCAAACTTCTCCGGCACCGTGTCGGGCGCCCAGAAGTTGACCATGTCGAGACACGCCGGGGTGACAATCGCCGGCGTGCCACATCGGGCCGCCGCTTCCAATCGTTTCGGGCCGGCCGTCAAGACGCCGCCGACCAGTTCGTCTGCCCATTCGGTCGTGGTCACGTCCAGCACGCCGGCGATCGCGCCGGTTTCGATGAGGCTTTCCATCGCGCGGCCGCCGGTGCCGGTGGCGTGGAAGACGAGCACTTCGTAGCCGGCCGCTTCGAGAATCGCCTTGGCCGCCTCGACGCAGACGGTCGTGTTGCCGAACATCGAGGCAACGATCAGCGGCCGGTCCTCGCCCTCGGGAACCACCGTCTCGGCCATGCCGCAAACGGCGCCCGCCGCCCGGGCGAATACCTCGCGGCTGATCCGGTTCACCCCCAACACGTCGACAATGCTGGGGATCATGACGATGTCCTTGACGCCCACGTAGCCGGACACATCGGTGCCGGCGACCGTCGAGACCATCACCTTGGGCACACCCAGGGGTAACGCCCGCATGGCCGCACAGGCGACCGACGTGCCTCCGCCGCCGCCCATGGCCATGATCGCGTCGAAACGTCCGTCGGCCAGGAGCTTTGGTATCAGCGACTCGGCGCCGCGGCTCATGGCGGCCATCGCCTCGCCCCGGTCCTCTCGTTGAACCAGATCCGCCAGCTCGACGCCCGCCGCCGCCGCAACCTCGGCTCGCGTGATATCGGGTTCCAACACGGGCGGACCGAGCACGCCGACGTCGATCAGCAGCACCCGATGGCCCCGGCCCTCGATACAGGCCTTGGCAAACGCGTACTCGGCTCCTTTGGTATCCAGCGCGCCCAACAGGGCGATCGTCTTGGCCATGGGTGGGTCCT
Organism: Planctomycetota bacterium; assembly: GCA_013202535.1. Classification (GTDB taxonomy): domain Bacteria; phylum Planctomycetota; class Planctomycetia; order Pirellulales; family Thermoguttaceae; genus JABMRP01. The sequence continues at coordinate 5,329 of JABMRP010001393.1, read as the reverse complement.
TCTTGAACGTTTAGCCCGGGCACTTGTGCCCGGTGTTGAAGGGGAACGCTTCCGGGCACAAGTGCCTGGGCTAAACTTACTCGTTCGACGCGGCTTGACCGAGTTGCACGGCCAGGGATCGGTAGCGGCGGCTGGCGTCGCGGATGATCCAGCCGAGATAGACATTGGCGGCCAACGAGCCGAACAGTCCGAAAACGACGACGATCAACGTACCCCAGGGGCGATCCGGAGGCGAACCGCTGCCGCTGGAATCGAGATCGGCCGAAGTTTCCGGCTCCAGCTTGGGTACCGGGTGATCGCTCGGCGACGAGGCCGTGTAGCCAACCGTTCGCTCGCCGATCGCCTGGCTCTGGGGATCCGGATCAAACGTCCGCGGCGGAAGCGACGGCGGCGACTCGGCCACGGCCGGCTCCGGGACGGGCGGATGGCTCGCCGCCTCGGGCGGTTCTGGCGTATCGCCTTGGGGAGGCGGGCTTGGTTCGGGCTGGGGCAGGTCGATTCTCGGCGGCCGTTCGTTGCCCACGGTGATGCGATAGCTGCGAATCTGCCCCCGCACCTCCGGCGGAACGTCGCTGAAGACGTCGTAGCCCAGCGAGAAATCCTTCACCATATCGGGCTCGATTTGGATAATGTATTCCAAACCGCCGCCCTCGGCCGGTCGCCAGCCATAATCGACACCCAGCAGCGAGGCCACCAGGCAAACCGTTACACCACCCATCGTATCGCCTCCGGGACACCAGTCGCCGACACTTTCCTACCCTTCATCTTACCGCCGATCGGGCCCCGGCGTAAAGACGAAGCGGTTTCCGCGGAGGGCAAATGCTGCAAATCCTTGACAGCAAAGGAGAACGGAACTACCGTTAGGGACGGTCGTGCGACATTGAGCAACAGGAGGCGCCCATGGAGAAACGGAAACGTATTGCTTTCAGGTTCGTCGAACTTGTGGTCGTGATCGTCGTCATCGGAGTATTCATTACGCTGCTGCTGCCGTCGTTGCAATCCACGTCCAACTCCGCGCGGCGGATCCAGTGCTCCAACAATCTCAAGCAAATCGGCAAGGCGGCCCTGAATCACGAGGAAGCGCACGGCCACTTTCCCTCGGCCGGGTTCGGTTGGGCTTGGATGGGCGATCCCGATCTGGGGTCCGGCCAGGATCAGCCGGGCAGTTGGGCCTACAGCCTACTGCCCTTCCTGGAACAGCAAGCCTTGCACGAAAGGGCGCTGGGCAAGAGCGACGCGGAGAAAAGGACGATCCTCGCCAAGATGAGCAGCACCCCGGTTCCCATCTTCTACTGTCCCTCGCGACGCCGCGCGATGGCCTACCGCAAACGCGACTACACCCTGGAGGATTACGGCCTGGGAGGCTCGGGGCAGTGTTATAATGCCGACAACGTCGAGTTGCACGCCCGAAGCGACTACGTCGGCAACGCCGGCGACACGATCGTCCCCTGGGGTGCCGGGCCGTCGCCCGAGCAGGTGCAAGCAGGCGAGGGATTTCGCGACATGTCGGCCTGCACCGGTATCTTGTACCAGCGGAGCGAAATCACCTTGGGCGATATCCGCGACGGTACCAGCAACACCTATCTGGTCGGCGAGAAGTACCTCAATCCCGACCACTATACCGACGGCGAAGACTACTCCGACGACCAAAGCTGTTGGGCCGGTGACGACTGGGATCTGCATGCCTGGACGGGACCCGGTCAGCGTCCGATCTCGGACCGGCCGGGCTATTCCCCGCTCGGGCGGTTCGGCAGCGCCCACCCCAGCGGATGGCAGGCCGTCTTCTGCGACGGCTCGGTCCGCTCGCTCAGCTTCTCGATCGATCCCGAAGTCCACCGCTGGCTGGGCAACCGCGGGGATCTTCGAGACGTCTACGCACTCGAACATTGGGCATCTTCCGAGACCCCCAAGCCATGAGGATTATCCCCGTGAGAACAAAACTTGCGATTCCCGCCGCAACCCTAATCGCCACCTTTCTCGTGTCCGTCTGCCCGGCGGACGAGTCCGTGCTGCTGCCCACCGCCGAGCGGAAAGCAGCCACGTGGCGCTACACGACCACCAAGCCGGCCGAGGGTTGGCAGAAACCGGATTTCGACGACTCCGCTTGGAAGCAGGGCCCGGGGGGATTCGGTACCGAGGGCACGCCCGGGACGACCATCGGGACGAAGTGGGATACGCCCGATATTTGGATTCGCACCACGCTGGACTACGATGGCCGGGCGTTCGAGAAGGCGGCCGTGCGGGTCCATTACGATGAAGACCCGGTGGTGTACCTCAACGGTGAGAAGATCTTCGCCGTCGCCGGCTATACGACCGACTACGAACTACACGACGCCACGGCCGCCGTGAAGAAAGCCTTGCGCAAAGGCCGCAACGTCGTGGCGGTCACCGCCCATCAGACCACCGGCGGGCAGTACGTCGACGTGGGACTGGTCCTCGATCCCCAGGGCGAGATGCAGGCGTCGCTGAAGACACCACTGCTGCCGCCGATCAAGCCGCTGTTCGATTACCCGGTGCGCGATACGTCGATCTGTGTCGGCGGCGACGGCAACTACTACCTGACCGGCACCACCGGGCATCCCACCTGGTGGAAGACCAACGAGGGCGTTCGCGTCTGGAAGTCGGCCGACCTGAAGAAGTGGGAACTGCTGGGGTTGGTCTGGAAGATCGAAGACGGCACCTGGCAGAAGCAGATGCACGGCGACCGCCGCGCGCTCTGGGCGCCCGACATCCACTACATCAACGGCACCTTCTGGATCACCTTTTGTATGAACTTCCGCGGCACCGGGCTACTCAAAAGCACCACCGGCAAGGCCGAAGGGCCGTACGTCGACGTTCACCCCCAAGGCCCCATGACCGACATGATCGATGCGTCGCTGTTTCAGGACGACGACGGCCGCGTCTACTTCGTCTGGCAAAACGGCCTGATCGCGCGGATGAACGAGGAGATGACCGAACTGGCCGAGAAGCCCCGGCTGTTGAAGCCGGCCAACTACCAACACGTCGGCTTCGAGGGCGCGTACGTCACGAAGCACGACGGCAAGTACTACCTGATCTGCGCCGACTTCATCGGCGGCCTCTATCACTGCATGGTCGCCGAGTCGAAGAACGTCTACGGCCCCTACGGACCTCGCTACCTGGCCATCCCCCACGGCGGCCACAACATGTTCTTCACCGACAAGGATGGCAACTGGCAGGCCACCTTCTTCGGCAACGATGCCCGCGCCCCCTTCCGCGAGCGGCCGGCTATGCTGCGAATCGAGCTGGATGAAGCAGGGCGCGTGCGACCGAAGCTGCCGTAGGTGGCCCGTAGGATAGGTGTGGAAACGGGTGTCATGCGGTTGCACTTCTTCAGCGAGCTGCCAACGCCTACCGCCACCGGCGTCTTCGCACGACGGCCATCGCGGCCATGGCCAGTCCACCCAACAGAGCCAACGCGCCGGTGGTGGGTTCCGGTACTGCCAGGGTGATTTCGCCGGTCGTGTAGAGATTGCTGAGATCCCAGTAGACGGCCGGCGGTAGCGGCGAGTTGACGAAGGCGTCGAATTCGCTTCCCACGTCGGTGAAGTCGAGGATGTCGAACGTGCTGCCAAACGGCGGGAGCAGATCGTCCACCAGCGACACGTCCAGCGTGCCCCCGGCGTTGAGCGTGCCGGTGACGATCAGCTTGTCGGCTTCCATGGTGGCCGCATCCACGTCGATCAGAAGCGTGCCGGCGGCCTCCTGCGTGTAGTCGCCGTTGACGAGCGTCGTGCCGATGCCGTCGTCGCGGTTGGTGCGGAGCGTGCTCCCGGCGAGCGTCTGCCAGGCGGTTCCGCCGGCCGGGTCCCAGAGAACGGGTCCACCTTGGCCGCCCCAGTGATCGGCCAGCCGGATCTCGATGTTGTGCCATCCCTCGGTCAGGGCGATGCTGCCCTCGGTGTGGGTCGTCCAGGGGCTGCCCGGCGTGCCGTCGATCGTGCCCGTGTCCTCGAAGTCCCACAGGATCCGCGTCCCGTCGACGAACATGGCGACCGAGTCGTCGACCTCCTCGCGGAAAGCGACGGTGCCGGTGGACGGAACGTGGAACTGCCCGGTGTAAACCAGGGAGTAATAGTCCCACGCATCACCACCGCCTACGCCCAGATTTGGCACGCCCTTGGGCGGCTGATCTCCACCGCCCCAATTAGTGTCGCCATCGATATCCGCATCCCAGAAGTTGGGGTCGGCAGCCGAGTTCCAATTCTCGGGCGGGACGGTATCGGTGGGAGCATTACCGTCGTACCAAGTCCGGATCAGGCCCGGCGACGTGATTCCCCCCACGTCCAGCGTTCCGCCGGAGTTGGTCAGCGCGAAGGTAACCTGGGTGGTCCGCAGCGTTCCGCCGGTCATGTTGAAGTTGGCCGATCCGCCGCCTTGGGTGATCTGGTTTGCCTCCAGCGTGCCATCGCCCTGAAGGTTGAACGTACCCGTACTGCCGCCGTTCTGCGCGAGAACCAATTGCGGGGTTTGGAGCAGGGCCGAGCCCTCCAGCGTGTAGGTACCCGGGCCGGTCCATCCGACCACCACGTTGGCCCCGTCGACGGCGCGGAGCGTCGAGGTTCCGCCTTGCGTGACTTGTCCTTGGGCCCCGCCGTGATCGCCGCCGACCTGGAGCATGGAGTTGTGGACGTTCACCTGGGCGTCGCCGCCGACGTTGAAGTTGGCATTGACCGTGTCCCAGACGCCGATCTGAAACTTCTCGCCGCCGCCGTTGGTGTTCACGTCCAGCGTGCCGCCGCTCATGTTGTAGACGCTGGTCTTGTTGCCGCCCTGGCCGATGACGAACCAGTTGGCGGTGGTAATGCCGCCGCCGGTCTGGGTCAGCGTGCCCGTGCCGCGGTCGCCGACGTGGAGGACGCCGCCGTTGACGATGATCTGGCCGTCGTTAAGCGTGTAGTTGCCGGTGCTCGTGTCGTTGGAGGCAATGTGCAGGTCGCCGTTGGCGACCATTTGGCCGCCGTTCTGGACGACCGTGCCCAGTGTGCCGGCGCTCTTGCCGACGTAGACGTTCTGGCCGCGTGCCATCCCGTCGTTGAGGTACAGGGTGCCGGTGGAGTTCCCCTGGTCACTGACGTTCAGGTCGCTGCTCGCCCACAGGGTGCCGCCGTCGAGATGATACTCGCCCACGCTGCCGCCGGCGGTGCCGATGTTGAAGTAGGCGTTGCTGCGCAACTCGCCGCCGGTTTGTTGGACGACACCCTTGGTGCCGCCGGCTTTGCCGATGAAGACGATGTTGCCGCGGACCAGCCCGCCGTCGAGATACAGGGTGCCCTGGCTGTTGGGCGTGTCGGAGACGTTGAGATCGCCG
>JABMRP010001392.1 GCA_013202535.1 Planctomycetota bacterium | reverse complement strand
GGTGAAACGCGTGTAGATCTTACGGGACTCCACAAATTCCCTAAGCTCAAGACGTTGCACCTGGAAAGTTCAGCCGCAGCAGATGAGGATCTGCGTTGTCTGAAAGACTGCAAGGAACTGGAGGTGCTACATCTGAGAGCCACTCACATCACGGACGAAGGGCTAAAGCACTTGCATGGACTGACCGGCCTTCGTGATCTGGTTCTTTGGCAATATTCTCCGAAGAAACGCGCTACCCGAATAACGAAGGAAGGACTGGACCGTCTTCAGGAGAAGATACCCCATCTGAAGATCCATTGAGTTTCTTGATGAGGACAATTGGCGACGATCCCGACACGGGCGACATTTACCGAGGTGTGGACCGGTTCGGCCGCGTCAAGGATTCACTCTGGTACGACCACGGCTCATCCGCCGACGCCGACCGGATCAAGTACACCCACGACCGGGCCGGCAACCGGCTCACCCGCGGTCGCCTCTGTTTCCCTTAACGCCGGGCACAAGTGCCGGGGCTAAACAGTCCTATCGCACGGCCGCAAACGACAACTCTTCTCCGGCTGTCGTCTCTATCTCGACGACGCCACGAGCGTCTGCTTTGAGGACTTTCTCTCCCGAACGGGTTCTCACCTTGATCGTCGGCCATGGGCTCAGAAGACGAAGCTTGCCACCGACCGTGGAGGTGATTTCCAGTGCGGCGATCTTACCTCCGGACTGCTTCGCGCTGACCAGGAAGCCGCCCTGGGCTCGCAGGTCGGTGAAGGCGGCGTCGAGATCCTCGGGCCAGGCCGGGAAGATGCGGATGACGTCGCCGACGCTCTGCAACAACAGTTCGCTCACCGCCATCGACGCCGCGAACTGCTCGGTGTAATGCCCGGCGCGGTTAATGCCGGAGCCGACGCGGTTGATCCCCATCGTGCCGTTCGGCTTGAGCCGCGACTGAAACGTTTCTCGCATGAACCCGGCGCTGTCCGGCAGGCTCAGCCGCGCCCGGGCGACGGAGACGATCACCGAGGAATTGTTGCCGTTCCAGCGCATCCGCTCGATGCTTCGGGCCAGCAATTCCTTCTCGGCGGGGGGTGAAAACCACGTCACTTGATCTGCCGGGAAAACCGGCACGGCCGGAATGGCGATGTTGTAGGTGATCGGCGGCGCGTCCTGAACGTCGACCACCACCGGTTCCTCGTCGCCAAAGGTCGGGTAGTCGGGCAAGCGGTCGAGGCACGCCTTCCAACGGGCAATCCGCTCGCTGTCGCAATCGAGCGTTTCGGCGCCCTCGATCGCGGCGCGGAAGACGAAACGAAACATGGCGATGTCGAACGCACCGTTGCGGTTTCGCGCGAAGTCCTTCGACCACCCCCAATGCTCGGGCGACATGCTGGGGGCCAGGATCACCTTGCCGGCTTGCCGCGGATCGGCCGAACAGGTGTCCATGTAGTTCGCCTGGAAGATCGCCACGTCGCGGAGAATCGGATAGGCGGTTTGCTCCAGAAAGTCGCGGTCCGGCGCGTACTTGTAGCGATGCCACACGTTTTGCACCGAGAACCCGGGCACACCCATCGTGAATCCCCATACGTGATGGAGGTACTGGCGACCATTGCGGCTCTTGCACCCGGCCGGATCGATCGGCTCGTGCGCCAGCACGACGTGGGGGATATAGGCTCCGTCGAAGTCGAAGACTTGCCGGCAGAGCCAGCGGGCGCGGGTCATGTAGCGGTCGATCAGCCGCACGTAGGGTTCGGCCAGTTCGACGTGATTGGTGACCGGAGCCGACCAGAAAGTCTGTTGGGCGTTGTAGTTCAGCGTGTGGTTGCCGTGCCAGGCCGGGCAGCCCTCGGTCACCGAGCCGGCGTACAGACCGACGCATTCGACGCCCGGCTTGCTGACGCAACGCAGAAAATAGAGATTCCGATACCAGAGGTCGCGAAACAGCGGGTCGTCGAGTTCCACGCCGGAAGCGGACCAGAATCGCTCCCACTGCCGTTGGTGCGCGGCGATCAGTTGCGCCGAGTCGGACGCCAGCACATCGGCGGCAAGCTTCACGGCCGCCTGAAGCGGATCGTCGGCCTCGAAGCTCGTGACGATCGCCACGGCCTTGGTTTGCGAGTTCTGGGCCAGCGCGACGGCGTACGTCATGCCCGGCCAGTCGCCGTCGCCCGGCAGTTCCTGCACCAGCCACGTCACACCGCCCGTCTCACCCTGTTGCGGGGGATCGCAATCGAACGTGGCCGTCGGCACGATGCGGCACGGCAGGGCCGATTGGATAAGAAACGCATTGCGGTCGGCCAGGGCGCGAGCCGTCAACATCGGCTCGTTCGATTCCGGCTTGGTCACTTGCGCCACGGCGCGCCGCAGGTCGATCGTGCCGCCAAGCGGCGGTGTACTGAGTGATTTTTCGTCCAACGGCAGTTGGGCCAGCGGCTTGCCCTGGGCGTCTTCCAGCGTGATGCTGCGGATACGATTCTCCGCCCGTTTGCCGTCGACGGACCAAGTGTAGAGAATGAGCCGTTCCATTTTTCCAGGCGCGACCAGATCGAAAGCATGAGACGTTTCTTGGGCCGGTGTGTCGGTCCAGCCGGTTTGCATGGCGAGGCGTTTTTCGGCGCCGGCACCGTTGAGGATGTCGACGAAAAACTTCGCGTTGGGCGTTCCCGACAGCGTAATGCGCAGCCGCGTCGCATTTTGGAGATCCCAACCTCCCAGCGGAATCGCGTACCCGTTGGAGCATTCGGGCTTCCCGGCAATCCGCATCACGGCGTGGTCGCCGTCGCGGCTGAAGGTATTTTCCGTGCCTTGAGCCCGAAAGATCGCCCAGGCGGCGGTGGTGTCGTCTCGGCTGAAGGCCAGTTGTGTACACGGTTTGGGAAAGGGATAGGGG
>JABMRP010001391.1 GCA_013202535.1 Planctomycetota bacterium | reverse complement strand
TTAATGGTGGGCCGGCGCTTCGCTTGTCCCACCCTACGACCTTCAAAACGCCGGGAACAAGTGCCTGGGCTAAACTCTTTGAAGATCAGCGCAAAGGCGAAGCCCGCGGGTTATTCACCCGCGGGCTTGGGTTGCCTTGTGCCCTTGAAGACGAAGCTTCGCTGCTATTGGGACGCTTCGGCGGTCGTCGGTTGCCTACCGACGGTCGGCGCGATCGGCGCTTCGAGCCTTTGCAGGGTTTTGGTGATTCCCTCGGTACCGAACTGCTCGCCGGGCGTCGCGTCGGCGACCGAGTCCTGGTCCGGGATGAGGAAATCTCTCAAGTCCAACATCGCGGGTCCGGTCAGCAAGATCAGTGCGGCCGGAGCGAAGCAGAACAACAAGGGGAGGACAAGCTTCACCGGCGTCTTGTTGGCCTGCTGCGTGGCCATTTGCCGCCGGCTGGCGCGTAAGTGGTCCGCCTGGCCGGCCAACGACCCGGCCAGCTTGGTGCCCAGTCGAGTCCCCCGTGTCAGCACTCCGGCCAAATGGCGGACCTCGGGCAGATCGACTCGGGCGGAGAAGTCGGCCAAGGCCAGCTTCAAGCTACCCACGTCGGACTGCCGTTTGAGGATCATCAGTTCCTCGGCAAGTTCGGGATAAGCGGTCAGTTGTCCGGCGACGTGTTCCAGACTTTCACTGACGCTCAAACCGCCACCGATACACATGCCGAGCATGTCGATGGTGTCGGGCAGGCCGCAACGGACCTTCTGAGCCCGAGCCCGACGACGGAAGAATACGTAAAGACGCGGAAGAGTCGACAGAATACCGGAGGCGGCGCCACCGATAATCAGAATCTTGAGCAACTGATCTTCCGGTGCCAACAGCGCCCAGAAACCGGTGGCCACCAAGGGCACGAAGAGCAAGAGAAAACGAAACGCATAGATCGTCGCCTTGCTGCTGCGCTTGTACAAACCGGCCGAGCGGAGCAGTTTTCCGAAATCGCGGCTATCTTTCGCCGATTCGGGCATCTGGGCAGCCAGCGCCGGAGTCAGCGAGCCGAAAAAGCCTCCGTAGGCTCGCGTCGCTTCAAGTTCTTCGGGGCTCATCTGTTCGAGCCGCCGGGCCGCCCGACGCGATTTCCGCGTGATCAGCCAGGTAACCAGAACGAAGGCCGCCGTGGAGATGACGAAGACAAGGACCATCGAGCCCCACGGGGAGGTCAGCCCCAGATGGGAGGAAGTCCAGGTGTCGATCTGATGGATCAGTTCGGACATGGCAGTGGTTCTCGATAAGGGTTCGCGTTACGGTCCAACGACCGCGGTCATGCACTAAGGAACAAACGCCGGGAATCTCGACTCAGAACTGGACACGCAGGACCCGCCAGACCCAGAAGATTCCCACCATCTGCAAGACGCCCGAGGTGATAAGCAGCGAGGGACCGAGACGATGGACGGAGAAGGTTTCCAGGTACTCGGGTCGCAGCCAGGCCAACACGCCCATGGCGATGCCCGTGCCGAGAATCAGACCGACGACCGACAAGCGGCTACCGGCGGTGACGGCACGCACGTGGCCGAGAAACTGCTGACGGTCGCGAGCGGCGGCGGCCAGACGGTCGGCCAGCAAGGCAAGGTTACCACCGGTCTTGCGATGCACCAACACGGCGGTCGCGAAGATGCGGAATTCGGGCAGCGGAATGCGGCGTACCATGCGGTCGAGCACGGCCGTGGGGGAGTGCCCCAATTTCAACTGCTGGACACAGTCGCCGAACTCTTCCTTCAACGGCGAGGGGGAATCTTCGCTGACCATTTCGGCGGCCTGCTCCAGACTCCGGCCGGATCGCAGGGCGTCGGCCAACAATTCAAGCGTCGCCGGCAAATGCTTCCGCATCGCCAGATTTCGGCGCCACCGGCGAAACATCCAGTAGCCGATCGGCAACAGGGTTCCACCGAACAGCCCGCCGACCGCAGCCGGCAAGCTTTCCAGCAGCACCAGCGGCGCGGCACACCCGATGAGGCCCATGCCGCAGACGATCGCCAAGGCGGTCGAACCGTCCAAGGGACTGCCCGATTCTTCGATCAACCGGTAGAAGGCCCGATCGATGCGTCCGGTGCGTTCCGAAAGGCGAGGAAACCGGCGATCGAGAAACTCGGCACTCGGATCGGCTTCTCGGGCGGCGGCGCGGCCCCGCAGGACGATGCCGCGTACGGCCAGGGCAACCAGCGCCACGATTGCGGTGGCGGCCACCGAACCGGTCGCTATCAAGACGGTGCTCGTCATGACTAAATCTCCCGGTTTGAAGTGCCGTTGGACTTGGTAAGGCCGAGGGTTCGTTTCTCGAACAGCCCCCCGGGCAACTCGACGCCCGTATCCTCAAGACGTTGGCAGAAGGAAGGGACGTTTCCAGTCGCGTAAAATGTGCCCTTTGCGCGACCTTCCGCATCC
>JABMRP010001390.1 GCA_013202535.1 Planctomycetota bacterium | reverse complement strand
TTGGCGTCGCAACCGCTTCGGGCGTTTTGCCGCATCGGAGACACCGCGGAGCAAGAGATCCCGGCACAGCTCGATGCGATCACTTCCACGGAACCGCGCGGTGATCCGACGGCGGCCCAACAACGGCTGACGCTGGTCATTCTCGGCCAGATACCCAAGGATCGGACCGCCACGATTGTCGTCTACCTCGGTCTGCCGAAGCCACCGGCTCCGTTACCGGGTGCCGTAAAGATGGCCGACGCCGACGGGGCAGTAAGACAATTGGAGAACGACAAGGTTCGTCTGACGCTGGGACCCGAAGGAGGGCACGTCTATCGTTGGGAAGTCAAGGCGATGGAGAACCTCGACGTGACCATGCCGGGCGAGACCGCTTGGTCGGGCTTTTCCGACATGGCCCAGGGGCATCGCAGTACGCCCCACAAGCTGCGATGCACGGCCCGCGGACCGGCGCTGGTGCAGTACACGTGTAGCGATCCGGCCGGTCTGGTCAAGACGGTCAACCTGTTTGCCGGCGCGTCGTGGATGGAAGTGATCACAAACGAACCGGTCGGGCATTACTGGGACTTCGACAATCCCCGCAACTTTGCCGCCGACGGTCCTTCGCCGGGAACGTACCAGTTCTCCGACGGCGTGACCGGTCCCGTTGGAAAACAGGCCGATGGCGTGCCGGCGCAGGTCAAGGCGTCGAATGTGCGTTGGGGGATGAAGTTCAACGACCGGAAGTTGGCCCTGGGCCTGATCACGCCGGAAGTGGCCGCCCGGCATTTGGTCGCCCCGGGCGCCGGCGCCGGCGGCGTGGGCATCGAGCAATCGCCGGCCGCCTGCCATTTCGTTACCTTCGCCGGACAACTCGAAGGCGAACCGGCCGAGGTGATGGAACGACTTCGCCAGACGCTCGATTTCCGCAACCAGCCGCGAGTTGTGGTCTACGCGATCGAGCAACGGGGCGAGAAGTAAATGGATCCCGGGCCAAAGTAACTCGTTTAACGCCCAGCCGAAGGCGCCGGCATTTGGCCTATGGCCGGCGCCTTCGGCTGGGCGTTAAACGAGCAGTTGCGCTAACTCGCCGGGTCTTTCACTTCGCGGCCGGCGGCCCAGTAGAGACCGCGGACCACGAGCCGCTGAAAGGCCGGGTTGTCGAAGGCCGCTTTGCCGTGGCCGAGCGTCGTGTTGAAGATGCGGCCTTTGCCCGACTCTTGCACCCAGATCATGGATTGCTGTTCCTGCCCGCGGTCCATGTGGCCCAGGCTATGAAGCTTGAAATCCGGGTGGTAGTTGTTGCGGTAGGTTTCGTCTTGGATCTCGAAGTCGGCCATCGGCGCGGTGATCGGATGCTTCTTGTCTTCGATCCGCATGGCAAACGTGCCGCCGCCGTGTCCACTGAACCGGCCGCCCAGCAGCCGCCAGTAGAGGTCCGACTTTTTGAACGCATCGGTCGCATGCACGCCGGCCAGACCGCCGCCGGCGGTGACAAAATCGCCGAGGCCCTTCTCCTGGGCCTCGTCGGTGAAGTTTCCACCCGAGCCGTAGAAGAGGACGACGTCGAACTTCTGGATACTCTCCGGTTTCAGATCGTCGAGCTTCTCGCTGAGCGTTACCTCGAAGTCGCCCGTCTTTTCCAGCACCGGGGCGATCACGGCGTGAAAACCTCGCCAATCGTGGCCGCGGCCTCCGAGGAGCAAGACCTTGGTCTTCTCCGCGGCGCCCGCGTCGCCGGCCAGGGCCAAAATTGCCCCAGCGGCCAGTCCGAACATCCAGAAGCGCATGCGGTGGAACATCATCGAGTCTCCTTCGTCTTAAAACTTGCTGGCGTCGATTACCTGGCGGTCCTGGCGGTTTCCCAACCAGCGATGCACGTTGGCATCGATACTGAAGCTGATCGAACGGACCGATCCGTCACAGAGAACCATATTGAAACCGTTGGCGTGCGCCGATCCGAATCGGCCCGTCGAAGCGTAGCCGGCCTGGTCTTGCTTCGGCGGAAGCGGCTGATTGCCGTATCCGGTCCAGCGGGAAATGTCACCGTTGTCGCCGACGTACATGTTCTCGTTGTCGGCCAGATCCCGGCCGTTGCTGTAACTGTCGGGATTAAGGTATTTCTCCCCGCCCAAATACGTGTTGGTCGTGCCGTCCTTAACGTCGCTCATGGCAACACCGCTCAGCGCGTGGACGATTCCCGACGCCCCGCGGGCGACCGCCTGCTGGCTCTTTTGGGTCAGTTCCGCGTCGCTGGGGTAACTGCCGGCCGTGGGACCACAATCACCGTTGCCGCAGTGGCTCGGCCAGAGCCCGAGAGCCCCGGGATGCGTGTTGACGTCGCCCGCGTTGGCGGCGTAGTCGGATCGAGCGACCGTGTCCGGCTCGGCGTAATTTGCCGGCGGGCCGCCGGTACCCCCTTCGTTGTACGTGAGGTAGGGATAGGCCACGGAGCGGCGGCGCGAGGGGCAATTGAACGTCGAGACCGGCATGGTCGCCCGTTGGCCGTGCTCGATGTTCTTCTCCGACTGCGATTTGCCCAAGCCCAGATCGTGCAGGGCTTGCTGTTCGACGTAGGGCAAGATGTTGTAAACCCAGCCGCCCGGCTGCCGGTAGTTGTAGCCACGATCGGCGTCGCCAATCCATCCCCAACCCCAGCCGCCGGTGGGAAAGGTGCCATGAGCCTCCTCATGATTGAGGAACGCCAGACCGATCTGCTTGAGGTGGTTGCTACACTGGATCCGCCGTGCCGCCTCGCGCACCGACTGAACCGCCGGCAGCAGCAACCCGATCAGGATCCCGATGATGGCGATCACCACCAGCAGTTCGACCAAGGTGAAACCGTTGCGTCGTCGCATGGTTCGGTTCCTCTCCCAAAGATACCCCGCCGCCCTATGCCCGCATTGTAGCAGAGATGGGGCACGAGGGACAGTCGTTGGCGGCCCCCAAGGCTGGGGGTAGCGCCCTCTGGCAGTCCGTTGGTCGTCCCTCGCTTACGCTTCGCACTTACGATGAGCTCGTGCATGATTTGGGCTGGCGACGCGGTCTGCTCGACCCACCCCGCGATGCCGTGAGGGGCAAGTATCCCCCCGGCACGATCGACTTGCTCCGGCCCGTGTCGTCGGCTATCATCAATCCTTTGTTACCACACACTCCCGATGCGAGAACCGCGGGCCGGAGCCCCGGCATGTCCTTGCGTCGTCCGATTCCCTGCCACTGGATTCAAGGAGCCAACCCCATGTCGAAACCCGATACCCCGCGAGGCACCTCGCGCCGCAGTTTCCTGAAAACCTCGACCCTTGCGGCCGGTGCCACGCTGGCCGGTGGTTTGGCGATCCAGCGGGCCGCCCACGCGGCCGAGGACGGCACGCTGAAGATCGGGCTGGTGGGCTGCGGCGGACGCGGCAGCGGCGCCGCGGGCAACGCCATGACGGCCGACGCCAACACCAAGCTGGTCGCCATGGCCGACGCCTTTCCCGACAAGCTGCAAACGAGCCGGGCAAACCTCGCCAAAGCATTCGGCGAGCGGGTTGCCGTGGACGACGACCACTGCTTCGCCGGGTTCGACGCCTTCCAGAAGGTGATCGACAGCGACGTCGACGTGGTGATCCTCGCCACGCCGCCCCATTTCCGCCCCCAACAGCTCAAGGCGTGTGTCGACGCCGGCAAGCACGTCTTCTGCGAGAAGCCGGTCGCCGTCGACGCGCCCGGCGTGCGCTCCGTCATGGCCACCTGCGAAGCGGCCAAGGAGAAGAAGCTGAGTATCGTTTCCGGGCTGTGCTGGCGTTATCACACGGCGGTCCGCGAGACGATGAAGCGGCTGCTCGACGGCGCGATCGGCGACGTGGTTTCCATCCAAGAGACCTACAACACGGGCTTCACCGGCCGGTTCGCTCCGCGTCAGGAGGGTTGGACCGAGATGGAATTCCAGATGCGAAGCTGGTACTTCTTCACCTGGCTCTCCGGCGATCACAACGTCGAGCAACACGTCCACAGCCTCGACAAGGCGTCGTGGATGATGGGCGACGAGCCCCCGGTACAGGCCTGGGGATTGGGCGGACGTCAGACGGAAAAGCCGGGCAATATCTTCGACCATCACGCCGTCGTCTACGAGTACGGCAACGGCACTCGGGTCCATGCCTATTGCCGGCAGCAGAGCGGATGCTGGAACAACACGGCCGACCACGTGATCGGCACCAAGGGAGTCGCCAGCGTGTTGCCCAAGTATCAGATCAACGGTCCCGAGGAGTGGAAATACCGGGGCGAGGGGTGCAACATGTACGTGGCCGAACACGAAGAACTGTTCGCCTCGATTCGTTCGGGCAACCCGATCAACAACGGCCACTACATGTCGGTCAGCACGATGCTGGCGATTCTCGGCCGGATGGTCAACTACACCGGCAAGGTGATCAAGTGGGAAGATGCGATCAACTCGCAGGAAGCGCTGGCGCCGTCCAGCTACGCCTGGGACGCCGAGCCGCCGACGATGCCCGGCGCCGACGGCAAGTACCCCATCGCCGTGCCCGGCGTGACGCAGTTTATTTAGCAACCCGTTGAAAAAGGGACCACGCATGTCCATCCCTCGGCGATTGACGGCGGCGGCCGTTCTTCTTGCGATTGTCTGCGTATGCCGGTCGTGTTGGTCCGCCGAAGCGTCGCCGTATCCCCAGGCCACGCACGGCAAGGGGCAATTGCGGCACATCGGCGGCCTGCCCGTGCTGGTGCTCCAGGGTACGCCCGAGGAAATCGGACGCCAGGAGGCCGCGCTTTGCGGCAAGGTCGCCGGGCAGTTGACGGCCTATCCTCGGGCGCTTCTGACGGTGATGGGCGCAGGTGACCGTTGGCCCCGGCTTCAGGAGCGGGCGGGCGAACTGCTGAAGCAGTTTCCCGCCGACCATCGCCGCGAACTGGAGGCGTTGGCCGACGCCGCGGGGGTCGACCGCGAGATGGTGGTCACGGCCAACACGCTGGTCGACATCTATCGCGGCGGGCTCGGATGCTCGTCGCTGATGGTCGATCCGGGGCAAAGTGCCACCGGCGGCGCGCTGTTCGGGCGGAATCTCGACTTCCACTCGCTCGGCGTGATCCACAAACTCACGCTGGTCAAGGTCGTACGCCCCGAGGGCAAACGGGCCTTCGCGTCGATCGGCTTTCCCGGGCTGGTCGGCTGTCTGTCGGGCATCAACGACGCGGGGCTGGCCGTGGCCGTGCATGAAGTGTACCGGTCGCGCGACGACTCGCCGATGTTCGACCGGGGGGGTGTGCCCTACACGCTCTGCTTCCGCCGCATTCTCGAAGAATGTTCGACCGTTGAAGAAGCGGCCACGTTGCTCCGCTCGGTGCGTCGCACGACCAAATTGAATCTGGCCCTATGCGATCGCCAGGGCGGGGCCGTCCTGGAGATGACTCCTAAGAGTGTCGTTCTGCGCCGTGGAGTCGAGGGGATCACCGCCTGCACGAATCATTTCCGCAGCAATGCCCTGGCGGTGGATCGGTCGTGCCGCCGCTACGAGAAGCTGATTGCCGCCCGAGGGATGCCGCCGGTGAGCGTGGCCGACGTTGCCGCCAAGCTGCACGAAGTCAACCAGGGCCGGCTTACCTTGCACACGATGATCTTTGAGCCGGCCTCGCTGCGTCTCCATCTGGCCTTCGGCGAGTGCCCCTCCTCGGCGCTGCCGACTGTGGCGCTCGAACTGGCTCCGCTGCTGGGAGTCGAGCCTCCGGCACAACCGCCGAGCAAGTTTTCCGGCAAGAAGGCATCGCGGTAGTCTTCCGCGGGTCAAGGGATGCGTCGTCGCACGCAAAGCGCGAGAATCACTCGACCTGCTCGTGCCGGCGCGCCGGTCGAATCTCGACCGTGGGCGTTCCGTTTCCATTGGCGGAGAGCGAACCGCCGGAGATCATCATCGCCGCCGGCGGTGTCTCTTGCCGGTCTTGCCGAGGGAAGAGCATTCGCCCTAGCCGGCTCCCAAGCAGGGCGGGGAGAAAGAGAAGATCGCCGACCAGCGCGGCCACCAACAGGACGCAGACGATCCAGCCGAATCGTGCGGCCGGGCCGAAGGGGCTCAGGCCGTAGACGGCCAATCCCGCTCCGCAGATCGCCGTGGTGCGGAACATGGCCATCGCGCAGCGCTGGTACGCCAGCCGAATGGCCTGCGCGTGCGAGAATCCAGCGCGCATCCCGCGAACGAACCAGGTGAGAAAATGGACCGTGTCGTCCACCGCAATCCCCAACCCCACGCTGGCCGTCATCAGCGTTCCCACGTCGACGGTCATTCCCATCCATCCCATCGCGCCAAACACGACCAGCGTGGGAAACACGTTGGGTAAGACCGACAGAAGCCCCAACCGCCAACTCCGCAATCCGGCGACCAAGACCAGCGCAATCACCAGCAGCGAGGCGACAAAGCTACGTGTCAGGCCGGCCATCAACTCGGGATGCGACTCGGCGACCAGGGGCAACATACCGGCATAGGTCACCGAAATACCGTCGACCTGGCGCCATCGGGGAGCGGACAACGCGCGATCAACGGCCGTTTCCACCTCGCCGAAAAGGTCCTCGTAGCGACGGCCGCCGAATGTCTCCAACCGCGCGCCGACACGCCACAATTCTTCGCCCGGTGCCTCGGCCAAGTAGCCGGTCGCCAAAAACTCCTCGCGATTTTCCTCCAGACCGCGATTCATGTTGAATCGGGCGATCGCGCCTTGAAGCGAGTGCGAACATTGCAGCGGCGGGGCAAACGTGGCCGCCGAAGTCGTCACGATCGGCGACTTCGCTCCGCGCAGCGACCGCTCGACGTCGGCCACCAGTTCCAGTCGCTCGTGCATCGAAAGCGGGCAACGGTCGTCCACGCGGATCACCACCTCCGCCGGCAAGAGCAAGGCGACGTTCTCCTCCAACCACTTGTGGTCGCGGACCACGCGACTCTCCGGGGAGAAGAAGTCGGTCAGCAACATCGACCCGCGGATTTGCTTCACCCCCCCGAGACCGGCCACCATGACGATGCCGCAGAGCAACAGGACCGCTCTTCTTCGGCCCAGAACAAAGGCCGCGAAACGGTCCCAGAAGTATGCATCCAACGGTGCCGGGAGGGATTCGGGATGGTCGACCGATTGTGCGCCGTCGCCGGATTGCGGCTCGCCGTTGCGACGCATTCGGCTCCAGGCCATCGCCCCGGGGACGACCGCCAACAGAACTCCCAGGGCGACGAGGATTCCCAGCGAGGTGTACGCACCGAAGACGCGCACCGGTTGGATATTGCTCAGCAGGAGGGAAGCCACGCCGATGAGCGTCGTACCGACGGCCAGGCAACAGGGAAACCACCCCACCGCAAACGCCCAGGCGGGTGCCCGGGCCGATCCGACTTCAGGTATCGCGTCGTAATAGTAGTTGATCAGATGGACGGCGCCGGAGACAAAAATGACGAGGATCAGGATCGGCATCACGCCCAGCATGCCGTTCATCGCGCCGCCGGTGTAGTGGATCGCCGCCAGACTGAAACACTGGCAGAAGACGGCCGCCGCCCAGACGACGAGTGTCAGGCGAAGATTTCGCAGACACGGCCAGGCGATCAAGACCACAACCAGCGACGAAGGGATCGACAGCCAATACAGGGTCCGCAGACTGGCCGAATCGATGGCCGTGGTTTCCACGATTTTCCCCGCCACGTGCAACTGCTCGGGATCGATCCCGCACTCGTCGCGCGCGGTGGTGGTCACCGCCTGGAGCACCTCGGCACCCCGGCGTGTCGCCTCGGGCTCCAACAGCACCAGCGCGCAGGTGGTCGGTTTCTCGCCGGGCCCGAGAAACGTGCCTCGCATACGGCGATACACCTCGTCCGGCGGGAGCCTCCTCTGGGGGTCGGCCAGTTGATCGAAGATCTCGCGGCCGGAAATCACGCGGCGGAACAGGGGGGCCGTGGTCGAGCCGCTTTGCCCAGCCGGGTCGTTCTGCCCGGTCCGGTGGGCCTCCAGGCAGCGAGCAAACCGCTCCAGTCGCGGATCATCGAGCGTGCAGCCGGGCCAGGAGACGACCAGCGTGTCCTGGACGCCGAAATGCCGGCCAAACCAATCGTAGTCTTGTCGCGCCGCCAGATCGTCGGCCGTCCACTGGACAACGTCGTCGTGCATGTCTTGCAGCGCACACCAACCCCCCCAGAGGACAAAGGGGGCCAGAAAGCCCATCACGCCCGTGCATAAGGCCGTCCGACGGGAAAGTGCCGAGGTGGCGGAAGGCTGCACGGACCAAACCTCGGCGGGATGAACACGATGAGGAAAACGGCGGGTTGCGAGAAACGCACAGTCTTGCTGATACGTCAGGCCTTGTCAACGCACGTTGGCCAAGCACGGCAGCGCTGGACGGGCAAAGCTCGTGGTGTGCGAGGGTACCGGTTGCCCCCGACCGTGCTATAATTCAGGGGAAATCACACAACCTGCATCACGGAACACCCCCGCTCTTGGGGAGTCTGTGAGGTCGCTTAGCCAAGCGGCCACCAGCGACTGTCTGCCCCCCATGTGAGTGGAATACAATCGATTGGACGGAGTACGCCCAACGCCCCGGATACACCCGTCCTTGACGTCCTGATGCTACCTCGAGGTGGTCGATATGCGAACGGTAAACATTCCCCGGCTGATCGCCCTGGTGGTGGGGGTCGCCATTGCGGCGGGCATCGCGTATGCCGTACACCGAATGCAGATGCCCAGACACGCGGAAAGCTTTCTCAACAGGGCTCGCCTCGCCCAGCAGAGCGAAGATTGGAGCGAAGCGATCGGCTTCTACGACCGGTATCTGCGACTGGTGCCGGACGACATGGATGCCCGAGCGGAACTGGGGCTGCTTCAGGCCAAGCTCGGACGAGACGGGCAGGCGATTGTCACCTTGGAGCACGTTCATAACAACCGGCCGGAGGATCCGGTGGACCCTCCGGATTCGGAGGACCTCCAAGGCTGGAAGATACCGGACAACACCGAGGTTCGGAGGACGCTCGTCGAGATACTTCTTCGTAGAGGTCGATTTTCCGATGCTGAAGATTACTTGACCGAGTATCTTCTCAAGACGTCGCCCGACGACGGCCAACTGGTGCAGCGGACGCTCGTCAAGGCGCTTCTCGATAACCGTCGATTTTCTGACGCGGAAAGGCACCTGACCGATCTTCTCAAGACGTCGCCCGACGACGGCCAACTGCTCTATTGGCGGGGGCGATGTCAGGTGGACAACGGAGAAGAAAAGGAAGATTACGAGGAAGCTCGCCGGACGCTCGAAAAGGCGATCAAACATCCGCCGAAGCAATTTGAGCCCTATGTCCTGCTCGCCAACGTGTTGGAAACGCATCTCGATCTTCCCAAGGATGCCGACCAATGGCTGGAAAAGATGGTGGCAGCCATGCCGCAGTCTTCCGAGGCGCACTTGTTCCGGGGGGTGTTTCTGAGGAACCACGAACGGCTGACCGACGCGGCGGACGAAGCAACCGAAGCAGTCCGCCTGGCACCCGATGCCCCCGAGGCACTCTGGCTGGCCGCTCAGTGCGACCTGTCGAACAAGCAGTACGAAACGGCTCGAAAACACGCCAAGCATGGAATCGAGAAGGCACCCGAAGAAGTCAACTTCTACCTGATCCTCGCACGAATCGAGCTGGCCGACGGACACCCGGACCGGGCTGCCGCGCCCATCAAGAAGCTGAAAGAGCTTGGCAACCCCGAGAATCTGGCCGATTTTTTTGAAGCGCAGATCGAGTATGGGCAAGGGCAATGGCTGGCGGCCAGCCGTGCGCTGGAGCGGGCACGCCCCGGGCTGCACGCCCGAAAAGATCTACTGCGAGACGCCAACTTGCAGTTGGCCGAATGTTATGCCCTGCTGGGAAATCCGGACCTCGAATCGGCCGCGGTTGCCAGGGCCCGAGAAGCCAACCCGTTGTCGATCCCGGCGCGCCGCAGGTGGATCGGCGAACTGCTGAAAACCGGCAAACTCGACGACGCCATCCGAGAACAACGCAGCCTTGCCGGATCCGACAAAGCAGAACCGAAGGATCGGGCTCGACTTGCCGAACTGCTTCTGTACGACAACATGCGGACTCCCCCGGATAAACGCGAATGGTCCGAGGTCAACTCTCTGCTCGATCAAGCGGCCAAGGAAATGCCCGGGGCGGTCGAGGTTACGAAGATTCGATCGCTCACTCTCCTCGCTCGCGGGCTCGTCGACGAGGCCGAGCAACTGCTTATCCGGAGCCGGGACGAGAAGCCCGACGAACCAGAGCTTTGGCTGAACCTCATCGGTTTGGCCGCGAGCCGGAAGCAGCCGGACCGGGTCGACACGCTGTTGGCCGATGCCCGGACGCAATTGCGCGATATCGTACCGCTGCGCCTGGCCGAAGCCGACCTGTTGCTGCGCCGCGGGGACGAAGAGGTCGGCGCCCGGTTGCGTCTGCTCGCCGAACCACCCAAACAGACCGACCCCCTCGAACCGCCCGTGGAATATACCGATTCGCAACGCTTCGCGCTGTGGAACGGATTGGCTCGGGCCGCCATGGCAGCCCGCGACTACCAGCATGCCCGGGAACTCTGCGCGAAATTGGCAAAACTCGAACCGAACAACTTGGAAGTGCTCACGCTGGCCTTCGACGTGGAACGCCGCGCCCGTTCGGAACCGGACGCGACACCGGATTCCCCTCTGGACACCGCCGCGCTGGACGCCATTCTCGATAAGATCGAGCGGATCGACGGCAAGGGTCCCGTATGGCTCCACGCCATGGCGATGCGCGACTTGCTGTCGGTTCAAGATTCCCAAGACGGCGGTCGCGCGTTGGCTGCCCGGGCACGAGAGCATTTGGTCCAGGCCAAGAAGCTGCGCCCCACCTGGTCGAAAATCCCCGGACTGCTGGCGCGCATTGACGACGCGCGGGGCGACACGGAGTCGGCCTTGAAGCATCTACAGGAGGCGATCAAGCTGGGCCATCGTAGCGAGCCGGCGCTGCGGCGTGTCGTCGATCTTCTGTTTCAGGAGAAACCGGAAGGCTGGGAGAAGGAAGCGGATCGAATGATCGGTCTTCTGGAAAACGCGCGGACGCCGTTGTCCGGTACCCTCGGCATCCAGGCGTCGGCCGTTCGGTGGAAACAGGGTGATTTCTCCAGTTCGCTGGAGACGGCCCGCAAGGTGGCCGCCGATTCAGAGCGATTCGGCGACCACATCTTCCTTGCCCAAGTCCTTGAGCGGACCGCGGGACGCGTCAAGGAAGGCCTCATGGAGGGAGACGCGGACCAACTTCTCGAAGAAGCCAAGGAAGCACTTCGACGCGCCGTCGAACTTGCCGAGGGGGCCCCGGGACCGTGGACCGCGCTGGTCTTCTTTCTCGCCCGCGCCGACAGAAAAGACGAGGCCGAAGAGACGATCAGCAACATGGAAAAAGCCATGGCCGGAGAAGAGATCGGCGAGGACCGGCAAGCCCTGGCCCTGGCCAGATGTTGGGCGGTGATCGGAAAGATCGATAAAGCGGTTGAGCATTACGAGAATGCCCTGGGCACGCCGCCCGGCGATCCAAGAATGATCCTGACCGTAGCCACGGAATATCTTCGGATCCGTCGTTTCGATCTGGCCGCAGTCCAGTTGCGAAGAATTACACAAGGGACGGTCGCGGCCGAGGAGGCGGCCGTCGTGATGGCAAGGCGCTTGCTGGCCGGTATCCTGCCGACGAGTCGCAGTTTCGTCAACCTGGAAGAAGCCATCGGCTTGCTCGACAAGAACCTTGCCGTCGATGACCAGTCGGTCGCCGACCGGCGGACCAAGGCCCTGTTGCTGGCCGCCCATCCCGGTCTGCCGCAACGAAGGGAAGCCCGCCGAATGCTCGAAACACTTCAGGAGCAAGGGCATCTCGCCGAGTTGCCGGAATATCTGACCCTGGCCCAATGCTTCATCAGAGACCATGAATGGGCGAAAGCAAGGGATTTATTCATCCTGACCATCCTCCCTAAGTACCCCGACCGGCCGGAGTGTATTGCGGCCTACGTGACGGCCATGCTGGACCGGGAGGACACCACCGACGTCCGCCTGTGGCTGGCGCGGCTGGAGAAGCTCGCTCCGCACCACTTCGGCACCACAAAGCTTCGTGCCCGGGCACTGTTGCTCGGCGGGCGTAAGGACGAGGCCGTGAAAGCGTTGGAGAAATACGCCGACGACCCGGAGGCCCTTCCGGCCGATCCCGCCGCCAGACAACTCGCCGTTGCTTCGACGCTGGAGCAACTCGCCCGGCGTCCCAACTCCAATCCCCCGACCTTCGACCCGGAACTTCTCGCTCAGGCCGAAGCGATGTTTCGGCAGTACGTCGAGCAGCAACCCGACAACCGGTTGGAGCTTGCCCGATTCCTCGCCGCGCGGCATCAATTCGACGAGGCACTCAAGTTGGCCGAGGAAACCTGGGAGACGGGGAACCCCAACACGCTGGGAGCATTCCTCACGGGTATGATCGGCGGTCTGCCGGGCTCCGATCCGCGGCTTGCGAGGGTGGAGACTCTTCTGCAGGCCGCCATCGAGAAGTACGATCGGGGTCTCTTTCTTCTGCTCCTCCACGGACAACTTCTTACCCGCCAAGAACGGTTCGACGAGGTCGAATCGCTTTATCGAGGGATCCTAGTTGGACAGCGCCACTTCGGGGAGATGACTCATCGCAACATGTTGCGAGAAAACACTTTATCCCCACCGGCCTTGTGCCGGTGGTTTATTGGTTTGAGAACTACTCGCCAATGCTCCAATCCATACCCCGCCCCGTCCTCGCCGCCGCCTACGGCGGCGGCGAGGACGGGGCGAAACACGGGGGAACAGGGCGGGCCGTGGTAGTTTCCAAACCAGCAAGCCACCGGCACAAGGCCGGT
>JABMRP010001389.1 GCA_013202535.1 Planctomycetota bacterium | reverse complement strand
TTGAAAAAGTCGTGTGCCACTGCTTGCTTGCAAGCAGTGCCGCGGATCTGAGCACAAAACCCGGCAAAAGGCACTGCTTGCAAGCAAGCAGTGGCACACGTTTCCGTCAGCGTCCCATTTTTCAACGGGCCGCCCCTGGCGTTGCATTCCGGGGCCGAACAGGCGAGAATGCCGCGTGAAGGGAATTCCCAGCCGGCCCGTACCGTAGCGGTCGGAGGTCCCGTCCTCGTATCCGGAGCCGTGCCTGCCGTGTCCAGCGAATCGGTCCAGCCTCTTCTCGTGCTACTTGGCCAGCCCGTGGGAGGGAACCCCACGCAGTACCTGATCGAGAAATCGCTGGCCCACCACGATCTCGATTGGCGATACCTTACCGCCGAAGTGGGTCCCGAGCAATTGGAGGACGCCGTGCGGGGCGTTCGGGCGTTGGGATTTCGCGGCGCCAATCTCGCCAATCCCCACCGCCAAGCGGCCAGTGCCTTTCTCGATCGGTGCGACGACGTGGCCGGGGCCACCGGCGTGGTCAACTGGATCGGTTGGGAGGACGGCCAACTGCTCGGCCGAAATACCGAAGGCAGGGCGCTGGTCGAGGCACTCGGGCGGTTGACCGAACCGGCCGGCAAACAGGTCGTGCTGCTGGGAGCCGGCAGAATCGCCCGAGCCGCCGCCGTCGAACTGGTCCGAGCCGGTGTGGCTCGAATCACGGTGGTCGACCGGACCGAATCGTCGGGCCGGGAACTGGCCGACCTGATCACCCGGCAGGGCGAAACCGCCGCCGACTCGGTCATCTGGGAAGGCGACTATCCCCTTCCCGACGACGCCGAGATCGTCGTCCACGCCACGTCGATCGGGCACGACGACCCCGACGCCCGGGTGCCCCTGGCCATGGAATCGCTTCGGCCGGAGATGCTCGTGGCCGACGTCACGATCGACCCGCCGCGTACCCAGTTGCTCCGCGACGCCGCCGAGCGCGGTTGTCCGACGCTGGACGGGCTGGAGATTTTCCTCGCCCAGACGGCGATCAATCTGGCGTTGTGGACCGGTGTCGAGCCCGACGTCGGCGTTATGCGCGAGGCGGCCGAAGAGTTTCTCGGGTTGTAGCTACCTCGCCGGTTCGTGCAGCGTGGCGCAGTGCCAAGCGCCGAGTCCCCAAATCAGATCGACCGCCGACAATCCGCACACGCGACGATCGGGAAACAGCCGGGCGAGAATCTCCAGGGCCGCCGCGTCGGCCGGATCGTCGAACTGCGGCACGACGACCAGGCCGCCCGCGATATAGAAATTCGCGTAACTGGCCGGAAGTCGCCGATCACCGTGGTACAGCGGCCGAGGCATGGGCAGTGCGATGATCTCCAAGGGACGATCATCCTGATCGGTCATACGTTTTAAGCGATTGAGATTCTCTTGCAGCGGCGCATAGTTCTCGTCCGTCGGGTCTTCCTCGACCGCGACCGCCACGGTTCGTGGTCCGACGAACCGGGCCAACTGGTCGACGTGGCCGTCGGTATCGTCGCCGGCAATGCCACCATCGAGCCAAAGCACCTTGTCGGCGCCGCAGTAGTCGGCCAGATAACGTTCGATCTCGCCGCGCGACAACTGCGGGTTGCGATTGGCGCTGAGCAGACACGATTCGGTTGCCAACACGGTGCCCCGGCCGTTGACGTCGACGGAGCCGCCTTCGAGGATGATCCCGGGGCGGAATCGCCGCCGGCCGGTCAGGCGGGCGATTTGCTCGGGCACGCGGTTGTCCAAGTCGAACGGCGGATACTTTCCGCCCCAGGCGTTGTACTCCCAGTCGACCAGCGCGACGCCCTTATTTGTGCCGCTTAGGAACATCGGCCCGTGATCGCGGATCCAGGCGTCGTTGGTGGGGATATCGTGCAGCGTGACCCCCGGCACGTCGCCCACCATGGCAACGGCTTCCGCCATCACCGCATCGCCTCCGGCCAAGATATGCACCGGCTCTCGCGGTGCCAGCGTGCGAACCAACTCGGCCCAAACCCCGGGAATCGGCTCGAACCGGCCCGGCCACGTGTCCCGATTGTGTGGCCAGGAAAGCCACGTCGCGGCGTGCGGTTCCCACTGGGCCGCCAGCCGATAGCCAAGCGACACAGGTGTCGAGCGATCACCCACAACACAAGTCCCTTCAGCCCCCGGCTCTGCCGGGGGGCATTTCCCGCGAGATTCACCCATCAATCCAGAAACCGCTCCGTCAATCCCCCGTACGCATCGATCCGCCGATCGCGCAGAAACGGCCAATGCGTCCGCACGGCGTCGATCTGAGCCAGATTGCACTGGACCAACAGGTTCTCCTCGGCGTCGTGCGGCGCCCGGGCCAAGACGTTGCCGTTGGGGTCGCACGCCAGCGACGCCCCCCAAAACTCCAGCGATTCCTCCACGCCCGTCCGGTTCACGGCCGCCACGAACAGGCCGTTGGCGATCGCATGGCTCCGCATCATCGTCTCCCAGGCCGAGTGCTGGCTGACGCCGAACGGCTCTTTCTCGTCGCCCAGCCAGCCGATGGCCGTGGGATACAAGAGGATTTGCGCCCCGCTGAGGGCCGTCAGCCGGGCCGCCTCGGGAAACCACTGATCCCAACAGATGCCGATTCCCAGCCGGCCGAATCGCGTGGGAAAACTGCCAAACCCCAGATCGCCCGGCGCGAAGTAGAATTTCTCGTAATAATGCGGATCGTCGGGCACGTGCATCTTGCGATACGTGCCGGCGGTGCTCCCGTCGGCCTCCACGACGACCGCCGTGTTGTGATATACGCCCGCGGCGCGTCGCTCGAACAACGAGGCAACCACCACCACGCCGTGCCGCCGTGCCGCCGCGGAAATCGTCTCGCTGGTCGGACCGGGGATCGGTTCGGCCAGATCGAAACACCGGTGGTCCTCGCTTTGACACGGATAGCGCGAGGCGAACAGTTCGGGCAGGCAGACCACGTCGGCCCCCGCACGGGCCGCGTCGCCGATCCGCGCCACGGCCGTCTCGACGTTGGCCTCTTTCGACTCGGCGCAACGCATCTGCACCAGTGCTATCGTGACACTCTCAGGCGACTCTTCCGCCATAACCGGTTCCCTTCTCCAGTGTGCCCCCCGTTGGACTTGTCGTGCCGTGATGGTACCATGACCCGCATCATGTGCAAGACGTCACGCGGACTTTTTATCAGCGGGACCGACACGGGCGTGGGCAAGACCTACGTGGCGGCGCTGATTGCCCGGTCGTTACATGCCGCCGGGCATCGGGTGGGCGTCTACAAACCGGCCGCCAGCGGGTGCCGCCGCCGGGGCGACGAACTGGTGTCCGACGACGCGCTGGCTCTCTGGGAAGCCGCCGGCTGCCCGGCGACGCTGGATGAAGTGTGTCCGCAACGGTTCGAGGCTCCCCTGGCACCCCATCTGGCCGCACGCGCCGAGGGGCGCCGGATCGACGGCGAGCAACTTCGAGACGGAATCGAGCCGTGGCGGAAGGCCTCCGACGTGATCGTCGTCGAAGGATCCGGTGGCCTGATGTCTCCCCTGGGCGACGAGGATTACGTGGCCGATCTGGCCCTCGATCTGGGGTTCCCCCTGCTGGTGGTCGCCCCGAACACGCTGGGTGTGATCAACCAAACCCTGCAAACGCTCATCACCGCGGCCACCTTCCGCGACGGCCTCCTCCTGGCGGGCGTCGTGTTGAATCAGCCGGTTGCTCCCCCGGACGATCCCAGCCGCGCGAGTAACCGCCGCGAGTTGGAAATCCGCTGTGTCCCCCCGGTACTGGCGGAAGTCGCCTGGCAGGCCGATCGCTTCGACACCGAAGTCGATTGGTTCGCCCTGGCAGAGCGGTCGCCATAACCTTATCGTACCAACGCTTGCGAAATCTGCCGCAGGATGGCGTTGATTCCCTCGGCGTCCAGCGCCGGGTCGTGGAGCCGGGCGGCGAGAATCTCCCAGGGCGGCAGCCCGCAACCTTGCAGGAAATCGGCGGGAATCTTGCCTTTGGATTGCACTAGAGTATCGACACCAACCGTGGAAGGACCCGCGTGGTCGACGTTCTCCAGGGCGACTGCCGCCGACAGATCGACGTCGGCCAGCACGGTCGCGCCACAACGGGCGCCGGCGAAATCGGTGCCGCCCAGGTCGGCGCCGATGAAACGAGCTTCGCCCAGGTCGGCGCCGCCCAGGTTGGCATCGCCGAGGTCCGTTCCGTGGAGATTGGCGCCGGCGAGATCGGCTCCGTGCAGGTCGGCTCCGTGGAGGCAAGCGGTCAGCAGGTTGGCGCCGCGGAGGTTGGCACCGCGGAGATTGGCGCCGCGGAAATTGGCGCCGCTGAGGTTGGCGCCGCGGAGATGGGCTTCGGTCAGGTCGCTCTGCTGCAGATCGGCGCCGGTGAGGTTGGCGGTGAAGAGATTGGCTCCGTGGAGAACGGCCGCGGCAAGATTGGCACCGCTGAGCGTGGCTCCCCAGAGGTCGGCCCTGCGGAGGTTGGCGCCGCGGAGATCGGCTTCGTAGAGGTGGGCTCCGGTCAGGTTGGCTCGGCTCAGGTTCACTTCACTGAGCTGGACCCCGCGGAGGTGGGCTTCGCTGAGATTGGTACCGGCGAGATTGGCCTCGAAGAGGGTCGCCCCGCGAAGGTGGGCTTCGCCCAGGTCGGTCCCGCTGAGATTGGCCCCGCGGAAATTGGCCTCTCGGAGATCGGCGCCCCGGAGGTTGGCTTCGCGGAGTTGGGCCGCGCGGAGATGGGCTTCAAAGAGATTGGCCCCGCGGAGATCGGCCCCGCGGAGATTCGCCTCGCGAAGATTCGCCTGGCGAAGATCGGCCCGGCCAAGCTGGGTGCCGCGGAGGTTGGCTTCGCTGAGATTGGTCTTGCGGAAATCGACGCCGCGAAGATCGGCTTCGCGCAGGTCCGCATCCGCCAGACCGGGAGCCTCCTCGCCCGCCTTGCGCCGGTCGTTCCACTGGTCGACACCCTCTTTCCCGCCTCGCAAAAGGATAAGTGCTTCATCGCGGTCCACGAATCATGTTCTCCGTTGGAAGAGCCCTTGGTGAGCACTAGCGTACCGTCACAGCCGGGCGGCTGCAAGCGATCCGCAATCTGGAACTTCCATCGGACCTCGCCGATTGGTACACTGAGTGTTTAGCAACCGGTTGAAGAAGTCGTGTGCCACTGCTTGCTTGCAAGCAGTGTGGCAGATCTGAGTGCATAATCCGGCAAGAAGGCACTGCTTGCAAGCAAGCAGTGGCACACGTTTTTGTTGTTGCCGCATCCGTCGTTCCGAGGACCAGTCCTACAACCATGTCGCTGAAGATTCTCGCCACCGCCGACATCCACGTCGGACGCCGTCCCAGCAAGATCCCGGATCCCGAGGACGCGCGACGGTTTTCCGCCGCGCGAGTCTGGGAGGCGATCGTCGATCGGGCGGTTCAGGAGAAGGTCGATCTGGTGGCGCTGACCGGCGACGTCGTCGATCACGACAATCGTTTCTTCGAGGCGACCGGACCTCTGGAACGGGGGCTTACCCGACTGGCCGAACACGGTATCCATTGCTATGCCGTGGCGGGTAACCACGACTACGACGTCTTGCCGCGGATTGTCGACACCGTCGGATCGGAGTATTTTCATCTGCTGGGTCGCGGGGGCCGTTGGGAAGAGGCCATGTTCCCGGGCGACGGTGACCGCCGGCTTCGCATCCACGGCTGGTCGTTCCCCAAGAGCCACGTGCCGACCAGTCCGCTGGCCCAGTACGATCTGACCGCCGACGGCGATGTGCCCACGATCGGACTCCTGCA
>JABMRP010001388.1 GCA_013202535.1 Planctomycetota bacterium | reverse complement strand
TCGCCTGGAACAGCCCGAAGTGGAAGGCGATGCGAAACGTGTGCCGACCGGTGACCCGGGAGAGGGTCAACCCGGCGCCGACCGATACGGCAAAGGCATCCATCGCCAGACCGATCGCGATTGCCAGCAAGGTGAGCCAATGCAATTCGGGCAATCTCCTCAAGAGCCTGTTGAAAGACGGATTGTTTGAGGCGGGTGCCTGGGAATTGCGTGATACACTGTCGTAGCTACGTTCGCCAGAACGTGGGCGTAGCCCTCGGACACGTCCCACGTTCTGGCGAACGTAGCTACAAACCCTTGAATGATCCGGCCTACCGCGGCTTCAACGGCGGTCGATAGAAGGTTTCCACCACGTGGGCATTGATCAGCGAAATCTCGCTATCGTGGAACCAAGTGCGACGCTTGGCGACCATCCGCCCGACCGTCGCCCGCCAGTCTTCCTCGGTCTTCTTCCGCTGGTTGCAGGCCACTTGGATGCACCGCATGTCGTGACATTCGGTGCAGCGCACGGTGAAAGCCTGGCCGGCGTCGGCAATCGGCTGGGCAACGAGCTTGGCAGCCGCCGCGGCCAACACGCGACTCTCGTCGGCATCGTAGCCGGGCAGATCGTCTTCGCCGGCAATATTATCCCACTGGGCACCCAGATCGACCCATTCGACGAACAGCTTCTTCTCCTCGTCGGAAAGGGGCTTGCCGGGCGGCATCAGCTTGGGTTCCGCCGTGTAGGGAAGTCGTGCGTCGGTCTGCCCGAGTTGTTCTCCATAGAGCCGCCAGATCAACGGGCTGTGACGCGCGGCGCCGGAGGTGACCAACCGTCCGACCAGCGCGGTGTTGCCTTCCAGCAGGCTTTCGTACGCCCGATTGAAAAACGCCCCGTTGATCGGCCGACCCGTGCGGCCGTTGCGGTGGAAGACCAGGTCGAAATTACCGCCCAAGTCGAGCCCGCCCTTCTTGGCCTCCGAACCGTGACAGGCGGCCGTGGCGCATCTCTTCTCGATCATCGGCATGATGTCGCGGCGGAAATCGACGGTGCGCCGTTGGTCGGGCTCGGGGGCGACGAAATGCGGCCTGATGTACATCGCCCGGCAATCGAAGTTGGTCAACGCCGTCTCGCGATCTTCGTGGCAGCCGATACACAGCCGCTTTTCGCCGGGCCGCACCCATACCCAGGTGAGTTGCGTTTCGATCGACATGCCGTTGGAGTCGAGCGTTTGCAGGGCCAACGTCGTGTCGGCCGGCACCTCGATGTGAAACGAGCCGTCTTCTTCGCAGGGGGCATAGCCGACGATCCGACGCTGTTCCAACGGATTGCCGCCGTTGCTGCCGGAACCGAAGCTCATTTGCAGCATGTCGATCACAATCGACTTGTGTTTCTTCGGATCGGTATCCATCACCCCGAACCCCTCCAGCACGCGCACCCCCTTGATCTCGCCGGGCTGGGCCGGTGGCAATTGACCGACGACGACGTTCTTCGACGGCTTGCGGTCGGACAGGTACGGGTTGATGCAGAGGAAGGTGCCCGTCTTCTGCGTCCGGTCGACCATGCTGGGGATAATCGGCGGCGTCGGTCGACGGTAAATGGCGATCGCGTCAATGTCTTGCGCCCGCGGATCGTCGAAGATCAGCGTTCCCGCGCGGCCGGCTTTGAAATTGAAGTGGTAGACGCCCATGTGGATCTCTTCGGCCGGATCCTCGCGCAACAGGCCCGTCCCGCGCCCCGGCGAGTAGGAGCAGATCATCCCGCCGCCGGGCAGCGGATAGGGCGACGCGTATCGCCCGGCCAGATTGTAGCCGTCGTACGCCACGCCGGGAGTGAGAATCGTCCGATTCGTGAGCGGCTTCTCTTTCTCCACCACGCTGAGCCCCCCGGCGTTGAAGAGCCGGTGGCCGGCCGAGTCGACGAACACGACCCGCCCGTCGGTCAGTTGTTGGGCGTACGACTTCGTGTTGTTCGCCTCGCGGGCATTGCCCGTGAAAAGCGAAAAGAGCGTGCCGTCGGGATTGCACGTACAGAAGGCGAACACCCCGGCCGTGCCCTGGTGCTGGCCGTGATGCTGCCAACTGGTAAAGAGGATTCGCCCGTCGTCCAGCACGATCGAAGCCGTGTCGGAACTCAGGTTGAAGGTGATCTGCTCGGGGTTCGATCCGTCGGGCGAGCAAGTGAAAAGCAGCCGCGCGGGATCGCGGTCGTATTCGTCACGAATGCCCGGTTTGGCCGAACTGAAGAGGATCTTGCCGTCGGGCAGATAGTACGGATCGATACACTCGGCCATGTCCCGGGTGATCTGGCGCAAGTTGCCGCCGTCGAGGTCCATCTCGTAGATGTTAAAGTGCTCGGCAACTGTCTTCTTCGCCGCGAAGACGATCTTCGTCGCGTCGTACGACAGATCGGGCATGATGGCCGAGACAAACTTGTCGCTCGTCAAGTCGGTAAGCTTCCCGTCGGCCCGGGCGGGAATCAGCGAGCAGATCCGCGCCCTGGTGGGGCGGCGAATGATGCGAAACTGCTCCATGTGCAGCCCGGAGCGGCCGTTGGGGAAGTCGTGGACCTGGCAGAAGACGATCCCCCGCACTTCCGTGTCGACCGACGTTTCCTCGGCAATCACCCAGCCGGCCAGCGCCCAGACGGTCATTGCCGCCGTCAACATGCTCGTGAAACGCATCATCGCTATTCCTTTCGATCGGCGTCGGCAACGATCTGGCTGCCATCGGCCGCGACTTCGACTTCGTACATCCGCCAGTCAACGACCGTCGCCCCGAGCGTCCAAAGCGTCGTCGTGCGAGGCGATTTCACCAGCAGCACGTTCTTGCCTTCGTTGAGTTTCACGAACGTGCTGATCCGTTGCGGAAGGTATGCCCGAACGGGTACCGCAACGGCCTTGACTAACTGGCCGTTGAGCCACACTTTTCCGCCGCCGTACAGTGTCACGATCAGTTCGACTTCCCGCGGGGCGTCCGACTCGATCGTTGCCGTGGCGTAGGCGATTCCCCAGTTGGGAAACACTCTGGTCAGCATGAATTCCGGGTACTGCTCGTCGGCCGCGATCCAGCGAAACTCGCGTCCGCTGTGTGTGTACGCCTTGCCGAGATCGGGGACGGGATCGTCCTCGGGCGGATACTTGATGCCATAGCCGGCGTGTTTCCGCGGCGTTTGCGGATTCGGGAAAAGGCCCATCACGTGCCACGGGCCGACGGCCGTGGTGGCCGACCCGCCCGCCGGATCCTGATGGCAGACGCGATAAGTTCCCGGGAGAAGCCGGGCCGTGTCGCCCTGATACCCGGTGGCCAGGTAGGTATCGCCGAAGTAAATCTTCTGGGGCACGGTCGACGGACGATCCGCCGGCGTGACTTGCCGGAGGGTGAGCAGGCCGGTGGGCACCTCGTATCGCTGCCCGGCGGCCAGTTCGACCTCGTGCGTGCGGTAACCCGAGAAAAAACCGACGCGGATCTCATATTTCCCCGGCGCCAGCAACATCGGCCGCCCGGCTACCGGTTTGGCAACGCAGGTTTTGCCGCGGTAAACCCAGTATTGCCGCTGCGAATTCTCCGCAAGCCCCGCGGCGCGGAGGAACACGGCCGCTTTGGTCTTGAGTTGTTCGGCGGTCGGTGCCGGTTGGGCTCGGGCCGGTGACGCCGATGCCATGAGAATCCCGGCGAGTAACGCGGCAATTTCAAACGGTCGAGTCTTCACAGTAATTCCTCCGCAACGGTCATGTCAAAGCGTCTTCAAGAACGCGATCAGTGCGTCAATATCCTCCGGGCTCAGACGCGACGTCTTGCCGTGCCGGTCCTCGGGGTTGTAGGTGGTCAACACTTCCCGTAGCGTGGCCGCCCGACCGTCGTGCAAGAAGGGTGCCGTGCGATACAGCTCCTTAAGCGTGGGAACGTCGAACCGCTTGTGTTCGGGGAAGTCGCGTGGCGATTGGGTCCCGACGTTATACATCTCCAGATCGGTGTAGAGCGGTTCGGGATGGCACATGTCGCATTGCGCCATCTCGAATACCCGGCGGCCCCGTTGGGCCAGCGCGTCGAGCGAACCGTCGGCCTGGCGATGCCACGGGCTGGGGATGAATTCGACCGATCGCAAATAGGCCGAGACCGCCTCGACCTCGTCGTCGGCCGGTTGGTGAAACTGGATGAACAGGAATCCCTTGGAAACCGCCACTTCCATTCGCGCCCGAACGCCCAGCGACATCGAGGGGGGCGTCTGCCAGGCGCCGACCAGCGACTTGGCATTTTTCGGATTGGTCATGCCGTCGTTGAGCAGATCCCAATTCACGCCGTCGGCCCGCACCCGCGGATGGCAACTCGTGCAGCTTAGCCATTGTTGGAAACACTGCCGGGCGTCGTTGAAGAACAGTTCGCCGCGCCTTTCGGTCGTCATCTCCAGCGGCGGACCCAGCGCGATGCGGCGTGTGACCTCCAGGGTCTTCGGATCAATCACGGCGACCGAGTCGGAGAAGTAGTTGGCCACGTAAATGGTTCCGTCGCGTGGCGAAACGGCGATCCCCTTGGGTCCCAGCCCGCCGCAATCGACCCGGCGTATGATACCCTTCGTACCCCAAAGATATCCCAAATTGAAATGCGCCCCGGATCGCTTCTCCGGAGGCGTGGCGGCCAGCAATGCACGCAGCTTGACCAGATCGACGATCGAGATGCGGTGAATCCCCCGGTTGGTCACGTAGACCGTGTTGCCGTCGGGCGAAACGGCCACGCCGTGCGGATTGGCCGCTCCGGAATTGACGTTGTCCAACTGCACCGTGACCACGCCACCCTCGGAATCGGCTAGGGGGATGATCGAAAGCGCGTTGGTCTGCACCCAACCTTGGCTCAATTGCGACGGCGTGATGTTGAAATTCGGGCGGTGATGCACGGCGAAGGCGTGGCTGCCGCTGGGATGCATGGCCATGCCCATGCCCAAGAGCATCGTCCCCGGCGAACGGCGCGATGCGGTCACTTTTCGGCTTGCCGTATCGATCACCGACACGTCGGCCGAGAGCTTCGTGTCGGTCGCCGGACGCGACGAGAGGGAGTTTTGCACCAGCAGCGTCTTGCCGTCGGGGGTGATGACAGGATAGGTCGGAGCACGCTCGACGGGGATTCGGGCGACCTCCTTTCGCTGGAGTACGTCGATCACCGACAGGTCGTCGGAAATGTAGTTGGCCGAATAGAGAGTCGTGCCGTCGGGAGAAATGCACAATCCGGTCGGCTCGAAACCGCAGGCCACCTCGGCAACCACCTGACCGGATTGCACGTCGACGAAACTGATCTGGTGGTCGAGCGTGTTGGCCGCGAACACCGTCTTTCCGTCGGGGCTGACCGCCACGCCCGTCGGCATCCGCCCCAGGAGAATCTCCTTCACAACGGCTGCCGCCTGAGTGTCGACCACGGACAGTACACCGGCCGTTTGATTGGTCACGTACAAGAACGCCCCGTCGGGTGAAACGGCCAACTCGACCGGCGACTTGTACGAGGGTTGCTCGCCCGGCGGATCCGCGGCGGCCGGTCCGCCGACGAGAGCGATGCATAGTGCGGCGGCGAGAATCGAAACGGTCGAGTACGGGTGCGGCATCACGAGAGTCCCGAGGATGGCTGGCGGGAGGGCGGGCGTAGTTCGCGGACAGTCCAGGGCTGGATACCCTCGCTGAAGACCCCATCATACCTTGGCTTCCGGCTGACCGAAACTCCGACCCTGGTTGGTGGGTGCCGTGCCCATCATAGTGGCTGGCAATACGGAGGCAAGGGGTGATATTTAAGCCAGAATAATACTAACCACACCTTGACATTAGCAATGCTAATTATAGAATAGAGCAACGCTCAACCGTTTGGCCCGGGCACTCGTGCCCGGCGTTTTGTAGTACGATCGGTCCTTCATGTCCTCCCGACACCGGGCACAAGTGCCTGGGCTAAACGACAGGGCTCGTAGTGCGTATAATTCGGCGTTGGCGCCACGGTCACTTCGACTGGCGCTGGACAGAGCGTCCGCCATGGACCGCAAATGCGGGAGAGAGAACAGCCCCCAATGCCGCATAATCCCCATCAATACGCCGGAATACACCCTGAAAGCGGTTTGTATTCCCCCCAATATGAGCATGACGCCTGTGGTATCGGGGCCGTGGTCAACATCTCCGGTCGGCGCGAACATTCGATCGTCGAACACGGCAAGCAGGTGCTGCTGAACCTGATGCACCGCGGAGCGGCGGGAGCGGACGAATCGACCGGCGACGGGGCGGGGATCCTGCTACAGATTCCGCACGAGTTCTTCACCGCCGAACTCCAACGCCTCGATGCGTCGCTGCCGGAGCCCGAGCAATACGCCGTGGCGATGTTGTTTCTCCCGCAACGAGAATCCGTACGTCGGCGGTGCAAGCAGATTTTCGCCGCCGTGTTGGGCAAGGCCGGCTTGAAGATACTGGCCGAGCGCAAGGTGCCGACCGACAATAGTTGCTTGGGCGATATTGCGAGGGCGGCCGAGCCGGTGAGCCGGCAGATTTTCGTGTCCGGCTCGGATCTGTGGGGCGAAGGTTTGGAACGGCGGTTGTTCGCGGTTCGCAAGCGGACCGAACATCGGGTTCGCCGGGAGTTGGGCGAACCGGCCGCCGACTTCTATTTTCCCTCGTTTTCCTGCCGGACGATCGTCTACAAGGGCATGTTCCTGGCACCGCAACTGGCGGGCTATTATCCGGACTTGAACGATCCGCGGGTCACCACGGCGCTGGCCATTGTGCATCAGCGGTACAGCACCAACACATTTCCCAGTTGGCCCCTGGCGCAGCCCTTTCGGATGATCGCCCACAACGGCGAGATCAACACGTTGCGGGGCAACGTGAACCGGCTCCAGGGTTACGAGAAGACGATGGCCGCGCCGCAACTGGCCGACGATCTGTCGGACTTGTTTCCGATCGTCGAATCGGGGGCCAGCGATTCGGCCAGTTTCGACAACGCGATGGAACTGCTGGTGCGTGCCGGCCGGTCGGCTCCCCATGCGCTGATGATGATGGTTCCCGAGGCGTTCGGCCCGCGCTATCACATCAGCGTCGACAAACGGGCTTTCTACCGCTACCACGCGTCGATTATGGAGCCCTGGGACGGCCCGGCGGCGATCGTCTTCACCGACGGCATTCGCGTGGGCGGCACCCTGGACCGCAACGGCTTGCGGCCGTGTCGCTACATCGTCACGACCGACGGGCTGGTGGTACTGTCCAGCGAAACGGGGGTCGTTGATTTTCCGCCTGAAAAGATCCGCCGTAAGGGACGTCTTCACCCCGGTCGCATGTTCCTGGTCGACACGAGCGAGGGGCGGATCGTCGTGGACAACGAAATCAAGGGAAAGATCGCCCGGCAGAGGCCGTATCGCCGCTGGTTGGAGGAAAATCAGATCGAGCTGCGAGGCCTGTTTCAGCCGTCGCGCGGTACCGACGGGGCCGTGCAGCCGCTGACCCGCCGGCTTCGGGCGTTTGGCTACACTCGCGAGGATCTTCGCGCGGTCATTGCCCCGATGGCGGCCAACGGCCAGGAACCGGTCGGTTCGATGGGCAACGACGCGCCGCTGGCCGTGCTCTCGACCCGGCAGAAATCGCTCTTCGGCTATTTCAAGCAACTGTTTGCGCAGGTCACCAACCCGCCGATCGATCCGCTACGGGAAGGGCTGGTGATGTCGCTGTTGGCCTACACGGGAAAACAGCAAAACCTGCTCGCCGAAACGCCCGAGCACTGCCGCCAACTGCTCTTGCCGCATCCGATTCTCACCAACGAAGACATCGAGCGGTTGCACGGCGCCAAGCGCGACGATTTCAAGGTTGCGACGTTGCCGGCGCTGTTCGACGCCGACGCCGACTATCCGGGCGAGGCGTTGCGGCGGGCACTGGAGGATCTGGTCGAGAAGGCGAGGCAAGCGATCGCCGACGGAGCCTCGCTGCTGATCGTCAGCGATCGCGACGTTTCCGCCGGCAAGGCACCAATCCCCAGCCTGTTGGCCACCGCCGCCTTGCACCACGGCCTGTTGCAGCAACGGTTGCGAAGCGAGGCGGGAATCGTGGTCGAGAGCGGCGAGCCACGCGAGGTAATGCACTTTTGCCTGTTGTGCGGTTATGGCGCCAACGCGGTGAATCCCTATCTGGCGTTCGAGGCGGTCGGCCGGCTGCAACGCGACGGCGATCTGCCCCAAGACGTCGAGTTGGACCAACTCTTCGATCAGTACGTCGGGGCGATCAAGAAGGGGATCCTCAAAACGATGTCGAAGATGGGGATCTCGACGCTGCGAAGTTACCATGCGGCACAGCAGTTCGAGGCCGTGGGGCTACAGCGGGCCGTTGTGAACCGCTATTTTCGGGGCACCGCGTCGCGGATCGAAGGGGCCGGATTGCAGGAGATTGCCGCCGAGGCGATGGTCCGGCACCGCGAGGCTTTTCAACCGCGCGATCCCGGTTCGCTCGACCTCGATTTCGGCGGCGAGTATCAGGTGCGCGACGACGGCGAAAAACACAACTGGAACGCCGCGGCGGTGACCCAACTCCAGCAGGCCGTCATCAACAACGATCGCCGCTGCTATGAGGAATTCGCCCAAACGGTCAACGATCAAACCCGTTCGCTCTGCACGTTGCGCGGGCTGTTCGAGTTTGTGCCCGGCGAAGGAGTCCCCCTGGAGGAAGTCGAGCCGGTGGAGGAAATCGTCAAGCGATTCTACACCGGCGCCATGTCGCACGGCTCGATCAGCAAGGAAGCCCACGAAACG
>JABMRP010001387.1 GCA_013202535.1 Planctomycetota bacterium | reverse complement strand
TATCAGAAAGAGGCCGTGCAGTGCGGCTTCTGGCCGCTCTACCACTTCGATCCGCGCGACGAAGCCCAACCGTTCCAGCTTGACAGCAAGGCGCCGCAGGGATCGTTCGATGATTTTGCCATGAAGCAGGCACGCTTTGCCATGCTGGCCCGCTCCAAACCCGAGGAAGCCGAGCGGCTCTTCGCCCTGGGTCAAAACGATATCCTCGACCGCTGGCGGCTCTATGAGCAGCTTGCCGCCATCAACCGCAGCGCCGGAGTCCTGCCCGAAGGGGACGGCAACGGCAAAGAGAAATCAGCCGCTGGAAAGGAGGTGAAGGCATGAGTGTCGACCTTAGCACCAAGTACTTGGGACTGGAACTCGCGAACCCGCTGGTCATCGCGGCCAGCCCCCTTTCGGACAAGCTCGATTCCCTCAAACGTCTCGAAGAGGCTGGGGCCGCCGCCGTCGTGATGCATTCCTTGTTCGAGGAGCAGATCGAACACGACGAAGAGGAACTGGCCAAGGCCCAGGAATTCGGCACCGAGAGCTTCGCCGAGGCCCTGACCTTCTTCCCGGATCAGGCCGATTACCGCACCGGACCGGAAACCTACCTCGAACATATCGAGAAGGCCAAGAAAGCGGTCGCCATCCCGCTCATCGGGAGCATCAACGGCGCTTCCCCGGGCGGCTGGGTCCGCTACGCGAAGCTGATCGAAGAGGCGGGCGCCGACGCCCTGGAGCTGAACGTCTACTCCATCGTCGCCAACATGGAGGAGACCGGCCAAGAGGTCGAACAACGTTACGTCGACCTGGTGGCGGCGGTGAAAGAGTCGATCACCATCCCCCTGGCGGTCAAAGTCGGACCGCACTTCAGTTCGCCGGGCAACATGGCCAAGAGGCTCGTCGAGGCGGGGGCCGGCGGCCTGGTCCTGTTCAATCGCTTCATGCAGCCCGACATCGACCTGGACCGGCTCGAAGTCCGTCCCCGGCTGGAGTTGAGCAATCCGTTCGAACTGCTCGTCTCCCTGCGGTGGATCGCCATCCTTCGCGATCGCGTGTCGGCCTCGCTGGCCCTGACCGGCGGCATCCATTCCGCCGACGGCCTGGCCAAGTCGCTCCTCGCCGGGGCCGACGTGGGCATGGTCGCCTCGGTCATCTACCGCGGAGGCGTCGGCCAGGTCACGTCGATCCTCGACGGATTGCGGCTGTGGATGGACCGCGAGGGATACGAATCGGTCGAAAAGCTCAAGGGCATCCTCAGCCAAGCGAAATGCCCCGATCCCACCGCCTTTGAACGCGGAAACTACATGAAGGCGCTCACCTCCTTCACCGGCCAGCCGATTTGAGTCGGGAGGAGGGAGTTGGGAGAGGGGAGTGGGTAGCACCGATGATTCTCCGGAGAAGGCTCCGCAATCCTCGGTCGCCTGTTCGGAGAATCGTCGGTGTTGCGCAGCAACAAGAGGCCCCCCGACGAACTCCTCAATCAGAAATGTAGGGTGCGTGAAACGCACCACCATGTGTTGCCGAGTGGAGAGCGGTGAAAGGGCTACCGGACTCTGACAAAGAGCGTCAGTCGGTGGCCCGCCACCGTCAGGTCGACGCCCTTTGCGCCAGGAACGGCGCCGAAGAGCAATTCCACGGCCAGGGCCTCGCTTTGGACGTAGTCGCCGAATTGCTCCACGGCCGCTCGCAACTCGTCCGATTCGGTGACGATCCCCAGCGTGATCCGGTCGGTCTACTCTCAGCCGACCTCGCGGCGGCGGACGTTCACGGCGTGGGCCAGGCCTTCCAGAACGAGATCGTCGCTGATCTCATCAAACGTGGCCGTGTTCGCTGGGACACTGATTCTCATCTTGCGCAGAACGTTAAGTTCAGTTGCGTAGCATTGAGCCGGAAAACGCCGAGCGACTGACCAACCCAAGCAAGTACGACCACTCGGGCGGGTGCTATGTCGGCTGCAACGTATTGTCAAACCATCTATTCTTTGTTGCCATTGGTTCCTGTGTCCTGTGACTCGGTTTCGTCCGGTTCAGGGGCCCGCGACTTCTGTCCAGCCAGTTCTCTGAAGATGTTAACGGCGTGTTGCACTATACCAGGAGAAAATATTCGCAGAAGTACACAGATAACAGCGACCACTACAACGGCGAAAACGATGTTCAATTGCGCGGAGTGCTCTGCGAAGCTGCCAGACATGATGAAAAACAGGAACGCCGCGGCCAAGACGAAAAGCACAACGAAAGTACCGACGACCAGTTCACGCCATACGGCCGTATGGCGATGGACTGGCCGCGGGAGGGCCACGGGCTCTGAGTGTCTATTTCTGCCTTTGGGGACGTGCGTACCGATTTGAGGGGGAAGATCTGCTAATAGGATATCGAGAATTCGATTAGGCTCCCGTTCAAAAACCTCTTTGTCGTACGCCAGGACGGAAGGATAACGGTTCGCTATTTCTCGCAAGCCCGGATAGTCATACGAATAGGCCGTGAGAATCAAAATTGGCAATTCACGGTCTTGTTCCTTCAGCAGGTTAAGGATGGTCAAACCGCCCTGGTCGTAGACTTGCTGTCGGAGACGGACATCGACAATCGCTGCATCCAGCGATTTGACAGCATCGGACGTGACATACCGATCCGCCTCTTCAAATGATTTCAAAATGACGGTGTCAGACGCCGAGTGTTCCGCAACTATTGCAGCGAGCTTAGCACGCCATTCGCCCTCGTCATCAACGACAAGTATTCTGGGTCTTCCTTCTTGTTCCACCATTTGAAGGCTCCACGTTAGAGCAGAGGAAAGTGCCACTCAACCAATGTCGCATTTTCGGTCCTGGTAATCGTGCATTTGCCGTTGCTGGAAATAACTGCCCACTTCAGTGCGGCCCAGGAACTGAGAGGGGCGTCAACTTCTGCTAGTTCTTCGCGATGGGTGAGTGAAAACGTTGTTGACAAACGATCTGCCTCGACGGCGAAACCGATGGCGAGGGCGGGACGGCGCACTTGCCGAAGAGAGAGCAAGGCGGCCTGGAGAGCGAAAGAAAATGCGTCAAAATATGGGGTAAACCCTATTCGACGGTCGGAATTAGTCAATGGCGAAAAATCGATGGAGCCGTCGAAGCGGAGAGCATTGCAGACGATCTGCAATTCTCTGGGTAAGTCAGGGAGTCCAACAAGGCGGCCTGGGTCAGGCCATCGGAAGAGCTGCCGAACGTCTGCAAGCAGGTCACCTAGGCTGTGCATCGCCTCACGCGCGCTCTCGAGCGATTCAACTACACGTTCAGACACGGTTCCGGTGGGTAGCTTCTGAACTTCGTCCTGACTGAAGTAGAGACCCATGCTC
>JABMRP010000139.1 GCA_013202535.1 Planctomycetota bacterium | reverse complement strand
TTCGCCAACGAACCGCTGGCCCGGCACTACGGCATCGAGAACGTCCGGGGCGAGGAGTTTCGGCGAGTCTCCACCGCCGGTACCCCGCGAGGAGGTGTGATTACCCAGGCCGGGGTGTTGACGGTCACCTCGAACCCCACGCGTACGTCGCCGGTGAAGCGGGGGAAATGGATCCTGGAGAATATCCTCGGCGCGCCTCCGCCTCCGCCACCGCCGGACGTGCCCGTGCTGGACGAGGACGAGCGGGCGGTCCTCTCGGGGTCGTTGCGCCAGCGGATGGAACAACATCGAAAGAACCCCCAATGCGCCGTTTGCCACCGCAAAATGGACGCCATGGGATTTGCCATGGAGAATTTCGACGCCGTGGGCGCCTGGCGAACGCGCGACGGCCAGTTCAAGATCGACCCTTCCGGCGTCTTGCCCGACGGGCAAACGATCGACGGTCCGCAAGCGCTCAAGGCCATGTTGCGAACGACCGGCAAGGACAAGTTTCTCCGCTGCCTGACGGAAAAGATGCTGACCTACGCGTTGGGCCGCGGCGTGGAAGCCTACGACAAGGCGGCCGTCGAGCGCATCACCCAAGCCCTGTCGGAAAACGAGAATCGTTTCTCGGTACTGGTGTTGGAAATCATTAAGAGCGAGCCGTTTCAGCGGCGGCGAGGAAAAGGGGGATCCGATGAGTCTTAACAAGGTTTCGCGGCGGACCGTTCTGCGGGGACTGGGTACCGCGATCGCCCTGCCGTGGCTGGAGGCGATGACCGGCAGCCGAAGCTTCGCGGCATCGAGCCGGGCAGCGGAGCCGCCGCGCCGCATGGTCTTCCTCTTTGTTCCCAACGGCATGCACATGCCCGACTGGATGCCGGCCGAAGAAGGTCCGCTGGGCGACTTGCCGCCGACCTTGCAGCCGCTCTCGGCGTACAAGTCCGAGCTTCTGGTGACCGGCGGTCTGACACTGAACGGGGGACGCGCGTTGGGAGACGGCCCCGGCGACCATGCCCGATGCGTGGCTTCGTTCCTCACCGGTGCCCATCCGCACAAGACCGACGGCAAGGACATCCGCAACGGTCCCTCGGTCGACCAGGCGGCAGCCGCGAAGATCGGCCACTTGACCCGGTTTCCCTCGTTGGAATTGGGGTGCGAACAAAGTGCCCAGGGCGGGCGTTGCGACTCGGGCTACAGTTGCGCCTACACGTCGAACATGTCGTGGCGGACGCCCACCTCGTTCATGGCCAAGGAGATCAACCCTCAGGCCGTGTTCGACCGGCTCTTCGGTGGTCGCGCGTCAAGCGAACCGACGGACCGGCGCGATCGCCGTCGCAAGAGCGTTCTGGATTTTGCCCGCGAGGATGCCGACTTGCTGCGACGACAACTTGGCGGGACCGATCGGCACAAACTCGACGAATATCTGTATGCCGTGCGACAGATCGAGCGGCGGATCGCCGAATCGGAGAAGCTCGTTGGCCGCGAGGTCGAGGCGCCCGACTTCCCGCGTCCCACAGGCGTGCCCAAGGAGTTTGACGAGCATGTGCGACTGATGATGGACATGATGGTGCTGGCGATGGCCACCGACTCGACGCGAATCCTCACCTTCATGTACACCAACGCCGGCAGCAACCGCAGTTATCCCGACATCGAAGTGCCAGCCGGTCACCATACACTATCGCATCACGGCAACGACGCGGAGAAGCAGGCCCAGATCAGCAAGATCAACCGCCATCACGCTTCGCTGCTGGCCTACTTTCTCGGCAAGCTGGAGAACACCAGCGAAGGCGCCGGGACGCTGTTGGACCATTCGATGATCCTCTACGGCAGCGGATTGGCCGACGGAAACCGTCACAATCACGACCAGTTGCCCATCCTGGTCGCCGGACACGGCGGCGGCTCGATCAACTCGGGTCGATTCGTTCGCTGGCCGAAGGAGACCCCGCTGACGAATCTCTATCTGGCCATGCTCCAGCGCATGGGCGCGGAGACCGAATCGCTCGGCGACAGCACGGGTCCGCTGGAGGGGCTGAGCTGAGCTCGGGGCGAAAAAGGGGACAGGTCCAATTTGTGCGAAGCACCCTCCGGGCCGTTCC
>JABMRP010001386.1 GCA_013202535.1 Planctomycetota bacterium | reverse complement strand
GTACTTTGGCCAGGTATTGGTCGGCCTGATCGGCCATGTCGTTGAAATTGAACGGTACGCGTTGAATGCCGCGGTTTCGGTCGGTGGCCTTGATGACGGTTGACATGGTCGTCGGTGTCGTGGCGATGGGGAAGTGCGGGTGAACTCAGGACGCTCAGACGGAGGCATTGAGTAGTTGTCTTCGGGAATCGGTTCTCGGGCGGACCGTGCCTTCGATGGCCAGCCGGTTGGCCAGTTCGGCTATTTCGCGGCGAGCCTCTTCCACGTCGCTTAAGCGAATCGGTTGCGGGTGATCCAGTCGGCGCGTGAGCACGGCGGCCTCCCGCGGGGGAAGCTGCCGGGTGATACGATCGATTAACTCCGGCGGCGCGCCGGTCAGGGCCATCAAGGCGATTTCCGGCTCGGCGCTGGCGAACAGACGAGCGAGGTCGTCGTCGCCAAGCCGGTCAA
Source organism: Planctomycetota bacterium (assembly GCA_013202535.1). Taxonomy (GTDB): domain Bacteria; phylum Planctomycetota; class Planctomycetia; order Pirellulales; family Thermoguttaceae; genus JABMRP01. Next base: position 2,193 of record JABMRP010001386.1, on the reverse strand, counting down.
GGTCCTCGAATTCCAGCCGGTCGTACCCGAGTTTTCCGGCCAGATTGCCGTCGTAAGACGCGACATTGTCGAGGATTTTGGCACCGACGTTTCCCTGCGCGGCATCGAGAATTCCGGTCATGGTAGCCAGCCCGGTACGGCGGCGGCGTTGCGAGCGGAGTTGTTCGGCCAGTCGCGTTTCCAGTCCCCGCTCGACGTCGCGGAGGATCGCCGGATCGGTATCGTCCAGATCCACCAGACGGCGGACCACCTCGATTTGCAGCGGCGACGACAGGGCGGCCAGCACTTCTCCCGCTCGATCGCGAGGCAGATGGGCCACGATCAGGGCGATCGTTTGCGGGCGTTCCCGGGCGAGGATGTGGGCGAGCTTCCGCGAGTCGGTCTCGTGGAGGAAGCGGAACGGTTTCTCCTGGGTGGGCGATTCGTCCGAGTGGGCGTCGGCTTCGGCGTACGTACACGAAGCGAGACGGCCGGCCAAGGGACCGTCGAGTGCGATCCCGCGCGATGCGTTTCGCGGTTTCACCGGTCCAAGCTTGCGGAACTCCTCCAACACGGCGCGGCGCTCGCGGGGATCGACGTCGCCGAGTTCGACCACGGCGTGGCGGATCGCTTGGGCGTGCTCGGGAGCAAGCCGATCGAGCATGGCCTCGGCGGTTTCCCGATCGAGGGCGGCCACCAACACGGCGGCTTTTCGGAGGCGGTCCGGTTTGTTATCCGGTTTGTTATTCATTGGTGGTTACCCTGCGCTGCCGATCCATGTGCTGAGGATGTTGGCCGCGGCATCGGGGTCCTCCTGGACCAGATCGGTCAACTCGTCGCGAAGCGAGACCTCCCCGCCGGCGAAGCGCCGGAGCCGATTTTGGGCCTTGACGATCTCGGCGTCTTCCACATCGGGCCCTTCACTTCTTGCCGCCATGACGCCGCCGGTCTCGGTGGACGTCGTGCCGGAGCGGACCATCGAGCGGAGCATCACCAGGCTAAACAGCGCCAGCACGCCCAATCCCAACGTGCTCCAGTTGCCCGCGGCCCAAGCCATGGCGTTTTCGGTCAACCCCGGCTCGGGGATCGCCTCGACTGGAAAATCGTCGAACGTGGTCACGGTGACCAGTTCGTTGGGGTCTTCGATTCCCTCGGGAACGGGAATCACTCCGAGTACGTGTTTGCGAATCTTGGCCACTTCCTCGGCTTCGATTTGCGCCAAGTCGTTGGCGTCGGGAGTTTGCGGCTCGGAGCCTTCGTCGGCCGGATTTCGGCGCCGCCAGATATCCTCGAAGTAGCTCTTGGGCACGGCGATCGAAGCGGTCACCCGTTTGGGAGTCAGCCCCACCAGTTCGCTGTCCTCGGTACTGCTCGACAGGGCGCTATCCGTGCGGGTCGTCGACTCGCTGCTCTCCTCGTGGGTGCCTTTGGCCCGGCTGGTCGCCGCCGTGCCCGTGTTGAGCTGGGCCTGGTATCCCGGTTGCCCGGCGGGCACCCCCGAGTCGGTGGTCAGGTCTCGCATTTCTTCCGTGGTGGAATAGGCGACCGGCTTGGGGTCGTGGGTCACGGAGCTTTTGCGGACGAACTTCTCGCGGTCGAGTACGACGTTGACGCTGACATCCACGCCGGGGACCCGGGAGAGGGCCTCTTGGACCTTCTTGCGCCAGGACAGCTCATATTCCTTCTTGCGTCCGCCGTAGAGATCGCCCAAGACGCCGCCGAGGCCATCGCTTTGGCCGCCGGGAAAGACGCGTCCGGAACCGAGGTCGGTGATGGTGACGCTTTCGGGCTTCAGTCCGGCGATGGCGGCGGCCACCGAGTGTCGAATGGCGGCAATTCGCTGTTCGTCCAGCGGATCGGAGCCGCTGGCTTGGACGTTGACCGAGGCTTTGGTGATCGTTTCCCGCCGCAAGCCGCCGGTGGTTTCGCTGTCGTAGAGGACCACGGCCCTCTCGATCCCCTTCATCGCGCCGACGATTTGGGAAAGCTCCTGCTGCAGGGCGCTTTTGAGCCGGGCGGCCTGTTGCTGTTTGCTGAGGAAGGGGCTGCTTTCTTTCAGCGCGGCCTGGATATAGTCGTGAAAATTGCGCGGCAGGGCGTTGCCGTCGGCCAGGGCTCCCATGTAGGCCGACTGCTGTCCGCGGGGAACCTTGATCCGGGTGCCTTCCACTTCGTAGTCTTTGAGGCCGGCTTTGTCGAAGGCCGCCTCCATGG
>JABMRP010000138.1 GCA_013202535.1 Planctomycetota bacterium | reverse complement strand
TGGCTGTCGCCCGGGCCGTGGTTGTGGATGCAGACCTCGATATCGTATTGCTGGACCTTCTTCTCGATCGCCGGCAGCATCTCGGGCACGGGACCGCCGATGATTTTGGTCATCCCGGCCGCTTTGGCGTACTCGAAGGCCTGATCGATCTGCTGTTGGTTTTTCAGGCCGATCACGCCCCCGCCGTAGAGCTTGATGCCCGCCTCCTCGACCTTCGCCCGCACGGCGGCGATTTGCTCGGGCGTGGCGTTCATGGGCAGATGGAACGACTTGAGGCAGATGACCTCCAGGCCCGCGCGTTTGGCAATGACCAGCGTCTGGTCGAGATCGAACTTTCGCGTCGTGTAAGAGGCCAGCGACAGGGTCAGCGGTCGCTTACGCTTCTCCGGCTCCGCGGCGCTGGCCAGCTTCGCCGTTCCCCCGTCAGCCAGACAGGCCATACAAGCCGCCGTACCGAGACCGGCCGCCTTGAGGAAGTTACGTCGAGATTGATTTCCGTCGTTGGCAAAGTCGCGCATGGCGCCTTCCTTTTGATGATTTGAAGTGTGTTCGGATTAGTTTAGTTCCGGCTCCCCCTTCAAATAGCCGAGCGAACCAAGAAACTTGTCGGCCTCGGTCATCGTCTTGATGAAGTAAACATTGTCGCTGCGGCCGAAGTTGAAGAAGCCGTGCGGTTGGCCTTCGTAATAGAACAATTCGCTACGGATGCCGAGCTTCTCCATTTTCGCCTTGAATGCGTCGGACGTGGCCTTCGGGACCAGCTTCTCCTCGGTGCCGAAGAAAACGATCGTCGGCGGTGTCTGCTGGTCGATGTTGTGAAACGGGGAGATTTCCTTGTAGCGGTCACCGACGCGAGAATGGCCGTACCCACCGGGGCCGTTGTCGTACACCGGGTTGAAGAGCACCATGGCATTGGGCCGGGAGCTGATCGACGTGTCTTCGCCTTCCGGTTCGAGACCCCCGAGCGTGCCCGTGGCCGCGGCAACGTGTCCGCCCGCCGAACCGCCGCCGGCGGCCAGTTTGTCCGCGTCGATGCCAAGCTGCTCGGCATGGGCGCGGACGTAGCGGATGGCGCTCTTGCCGTCGTTGACACACTCGAAGGGCGAGACGCCGCCGTTGCTCTTCGTGCGATATTCGGCCGAAATGGCAACCATGCCGCGCGAGGCCAGGTAGTCGGACTGCGGGAAGAACTGCGCCGGGCTGCCGCCGTTCCATCCGCCGCCGAAGAAGAAGACGATGGCCGGCAATCGCTCCCGCGGCGATCGGCCCTTGGGCTGGAACACATGTAGTTTCAGCTCCATGTCGCCGACCGTCTTGTAGACGATTTCCTTCTTCTCGACGTTCGGCCGGACCTCGAAACCCGCACTCGGCTTAGCGGCCGAAACGGTCTGGCTACCGAGCAGAAAGACGGCAAGCATGGCCGTCGGCAGTGTGGCTGATCTCATCGGGTGGTCCTCTCTCGCGGGAACGAATCGAAACGCGGTTGTTGACTGTTCCCATTGTCCCCCGACCGGCGCGCCGTGGCAAGGGTCGGCCCGGATTGTGGGGGTGGGCCCGTTTGGTTGCATCCTCGCGGTGGCGTGCCTATACTTAGGGGCGGTTTGTTGCATCCGAAACGCCGGGCACAAGTGCCTGGGCTAAACTCCTCACGAAAGGACAACCACATGAAACGCTGGAATCTCTGTGTCTTGGTAGCCCTGGCGACCATCGTTGCCACGGGCACATCCGCCGCCATGGCCGAGGACGGATGGCGGTCGATTTTCAACGGCAAGGACCTGACCGGCTGGGAACAGCACGGCGGCAAGGCGGTCTACAAAGTGGAAGACGGCGTGGTCGTCGGCCATTCGGTCCCCAATACGCAGAACTCGTTCATGTGTACCGAAGAACGGTTCGGCGACTTCGAGTTGATCTTCGAGGTGAAGGTCGACCAGAAGCTCAACAGTGGCGTGCAGATCCGCAGCAACATTCGCGAGAACGATGATCGGGTCAACGGGCCGCAGGTCGAAATCCAATGGGCACCCGGCGCATCGGGCTACATCTACGGCGAAGCCACCGGCCGCGGTTGGCTCAGCCAGGATCGGAGCGTCAAGAACACGATCAAGAACGAAGACTGGAACGAGTACCGCGTGTTGGCCAAGGGAACCAACATCAAGACCTGGGTCAACGGCACCGCCGTGGCCGACTTGACCGACGAAAAGGCAAGCCGCGAGGGCATCATCGGCCTGCAAGTCCACGGCGTCGGCGGCCGTGCCGAGCCCATGTTCGTACGCTGGCGGAACATCAAGATCCGCCCGGCAAAGTAAACAGGCTTTCCCCACGGCCCTTGTCCCGTTTGGAAAAGCCGCATGAAACCACGGACATGCCACCGCCGCGCGTTTCTCGCCACGGGTGCCGCGGCCGTCTCGACCGCGGTGTCCCTCGGCACCGAGCCCGCGCGCACCGATGCGCCGACGATCGACTGCGATTTTCCCGGCGGCAATATCCTCGTCGATCGGATCGACGGCGATCAGGTCCACCTGC
>JABMRP010001385.1 GCA_013202535.1 Planctomycetota bacterium | reverse complement strand
GCTGGCTGTAGATGGGATGGATCGATTGCAGTGTTTCCGCACTCCAGCGGACCAGATAGGTGAACGGCCTTTCGGGCAGGTGTGTGGAGATGGTGCCGGTCCATCCACCCATCGGCATATCGGGATAGTCCGGATCGCGGACACCGGTCCTCACGCGGACACGATCGCCCACGGCAAACCTGGAATCATCGCCCGACCGGTGCGACTCCGACATGGTACTTCCCCGCAAGGCTGCTTACCCTGTCGCCATTTTTTACTAGAATCCCGGAGTTTTCAAGAGGAATCCGGTCTTCCGGGGGGAAATTGCGGCGAATTGTCGCGATCGGCCCGCCGCGGAAGCGACTATCGGACACCCACCTCCACCAAGGTCTCGATCATGCGGTCGTGAAACGCACCGTTGGTCACCACGACACCCCGGTTGGCCGAAAGCCGGCTTCCGTGGCTGAATTCCAGCGGCTTGCCGGCCACGTCGGTCACGGTCCCGCCCGCTTCGGTCACCAGCAGTACGCCGCCGGCATGGTCCCAGATCTTCTCCTGGTAATCGGCTCGGGTGGGCAGTCGAAGATAGACCTCGGCTTCACCCCGGGCCACCACGGCGTACTTGGCCTGACTATCCAAACGTACCGGTTCGGCGGTCATCCCCAGCCGCTGGGCGACTTCCGCGGCATGACCGTGCGACGTATGTCCCGACTCGACCGATTCGCAGAATCGGGCTTGCGCCGGATCGGCCTGCCGGCTCACGGCCAGCGGTGTTTCTCCGCCGTCGCGACCCAGCGGCAGGGCCACCGCGCCCCGGCCTCGCACGGCCACAAAGATCGCTCCGCGGGAGTCGTCAGCTTGCGGCACGAGCGGCAGATTGGGACACCCCAGCACGCCCACCTCGATCCGCCCGTCGACGATCAGGGCCAACGAGATGGCGTACTGCTGCTTCCGCAGGAAGCCTTTGGTGCCGTCGATCGGATCGAGTGTCCAGAACCGCTGTTCCGAATGCCGGGCGACGCCCCGGTCGATCCACTTGCAGATTTCCGTCACCCCCGCGCCCGAATGGATCTGCCGCACGTGGCCGGCCACTTGCTCCAGGATCGGCTCGTTTGGGGCCTGTTGCAGGACGGCCGAATCTTCCTCGGCAATGATCGAATCGTCGGGAAACACTTCGCCCAGCGCCCGGCATACGATCGCCTGGCTGCCGAAATCGGCGACGGTGACCGGGCTGCGATCCTTCTTCTCGATGGTTCCCGGCGAAATTTCCGCCTGAACCGCCGTGCATAACTGAGCCGCCCGGATGACCGCCTCGATGGCAATCTCTCGTTCACGCTTGTAGGAATACGTCATCAAAGGGGGACCTTTCCGGCCAACGCGAGTAGGGGTGAATGTCTAGCCCGGGCCGCTCGACTTATGGGTCATCGAGACGCAGGCAATAGATCCAGGAGTGGTTGCGGATGTAGAGACGGTTGCCGACGATGGCCGGATGCGACAGAACTTCCGACTCCGCGTCGAAAACCTGCAACCGCGAAACCAGATCGTACTCTTTTCCGTCGGTTCGGACCAAGAGCAGTTCGCCTTCGACGCTCGTGATCAGCACCCGGTCGGTGCCGCCGATCAGGCTGACGTAGTGGTCGAAGGCCTTGTCTCGGGCGGCCCAGACGGTATTCAGCCCGTCGTCCAGATCGAGGCAGAATAACTCACCCCAGCAGCCGAACACCTTTCGACCCACGACCACGGGCGTGCTGGAGTCGGGCCGGAGATCTTCGTGGACGGCGATCGGTTCGGCGATGATTTTTCCGCCGTCGTCGAACCCGTAGAGCCGCGTGCCGTTGTTTTCCGTGGAGAGCAGCAGTTGGCCGTCGACGGCGACGGGCGTGGGGACGTTGAAATCGCCCTCTTCCTCCGGCACGAGTCGCCACAAGCGTTTGCCGGTCTGGGGATCCCAGCCGCCAAGCGAATCGGCATCGTAGCCGACGATCTGCCGGACCCTGTCGGTAGGGTTGGGGCCGAAACGACCGACAAGGAACGCCGAATAGGCGGCCGGTTCGCCCGCCGCGGTCCAGACCACTTTGCCCGTGAGCCGATCCAGGGCCACCAGCGAGGCGTCCTTCGCCCCGGGATTGACGATCAGCTTGTCGTCGACCACCAGCGGCGAGGCGCTCATTCCCCAGGTGACCAACTCGGCGCCGAAGCGGTCGATGAGATTCATCTTCCAAACGACCGAGCCGTCGATCACGTCGACGCAATG
>JABMRP010001384.1 GCA_013202535.1 Planctomycetota bacterium | reverse complement strand
GCACCAATACGCTGCTGGTCAGGACACACCATGGGATGGTCTGGGCCGTGCTGTTCAACTCGCGACCCGACGGCGACGAGTTCCTCGGCGAGGTGGACCGTGGCATGTGGAAAGCATACGATCAGGTGACCGATTGGCCGGAGCACGATTTGTTCGAGCGGTAACGATAACTAGACAGCGCTACTTTCGTTGGGATACCGATTGCAACTCGTTTCGGGTACAAGTTTCTTCCCCACCGGCCCCGTGCCGGTGGCTTGTTGGTTTGGCAACTATGCGGATATTCGAGCAACCACCCTTCCCGTCTTGCGTTTTCCTCCCTCTCCGCCGCCAGAGGCGGCGGAGAGGGAGGAAAACGCCGGGCGAATCGTGCATGGGGCGAGACGGATGTAGTACTCAAACCAACGAGCCACCGGCACAGGGCCGGTGGGGAAGAACGCAAGTGGTGTCTCGAATAATCTGTTCAAGAATCAAAAAAGGAACAAACCCAACGTGAGCACCTATTTGATTACCGGCGGGGCGGGATTCATCGGATCGCACATCGCCGAAGCGCTCGTCCGCCGCGGCGAAACGGTCCGTATCTTCGACAACCTGTGTACGGGGCATCTGTCCAACCTCGCCGCGTTTCGCGACGGCGTCGAGTTTATCGAGGGCGATCTGATCGACGCGGACGCGGTCACCCGGGCGGTCAAAGGGGTCGACTTCATCTACCATCAGGCCGCGTTGGCCTCGGTGCCGCGGAGCGTCGAACGGCCGTTGGATACCAACGCCGCTTGCGTGACGGGCAGCTTGAATTTGCTCGACTCGGCCCGCCGGGCCGGTGTCAAGCGGTTGATCTACGCCGCCTCCAGCAGTGCCTACGGCGACCAGCCGACCAGTTCCAAACGGGAGACCGATCTGCCGGGCCCGCTCTCGCCCTACGCCGCGGCGAAGCTGGCCGCCGAGCATTACTGCCACGCGTTTACCGCCACGTACGGCTTCGAGACGGTGGCCATTCGCTACTTCAACGTCTTCGGACCGCGACAGGATCCCAGTAGCGAGTATTCGGCCGTTATCCCGTTATTCATCACGGCTCTGTTGGCCGGCCGGCAGCCGACGGTTTTCGGCGACGGCCACCAATCGCGGGATTTCACGTTCATCGAAAACGTCGTCGACGCCAATCTGTTGGCGGCAGAGGCACCGGGCGTGGCCGGCCGCGTGCTGAACGTTGCCAACGGCCGCAGCACGAGTCTGCTGGAATTGCTGGCCGCGCTGAACCGATTGCTGAAAACCGACGTCGCGCCGATCCACGCCGACCCGCGCCCCGGCGACGTTCGCGAGAGCCTGGCCGATATTTCCCAAGCCCGCCAACTCCTGGGCTACGAGCCGCAAATCGACTTCGAGGAAGGCCTCCGCCTCTCGATCGATTACTACCGCGAGTTGGCCGGAGGATAGCGGGGCTCGCTCGGCGCGAAGGAGATCTGGGGGGCACCCCCGACGCGCCGGGTACAAGTGCCGGGGCTATACTACGAGGTCGGCCGTTTCCGGACTGTCGGCCGGCTGCCGCGACAGGGCCCGTTCGGCGGTGCGCGCGGCACCATTTCCCGCGGCACCGCGACGCGGGGCGACGAGAAATATCAGGCTGATGAGCCCCAGCATCGCGGCCATCGAGAGGAACATCGTCGGATACGGGGGCAAGTTCACACGCGAACTGAAGTGGACGATCGCTCCGGCGGCCGGTGCTCCGACCAGTTGGCCCATGTCGAAAGATGCCAGCGTGACGGTGGTCCCCAGGCCGCGGTAACGTTGCGGGAAACACTGGGTGCCGGCCGCCACGACCGACGGGAAAAGCAGGGCATGGGCAATGCCACAGCCGATCCCCGGCACGGCCAAACTCCACGGCGAGTCGACCACCAGAAATAGCAGTTGACTGACCACCAGCGTCGACATACCGGCAAGAATCATCGGTGCCAGTCCCAATCGCTCGGGCAGCCGCCGAGAGAGCAACCGGGTCACGACCGCCACGGGCGCGTAGACGATGAAGAACGGTGCGATATGCAAAAGGCCCAGTTCGGCCGCGTAAGGACGCAGGAAGATGCCCGGCAGGCCGAGTCCGATCCCCGTGCCGATGCCCACCAGCAAAACGGTTCCCGGATGATAACGGCGAATGAGCCACGCCAGGGGGGGACGTTTTCGCGGCGCCGGTGGAATCTGGCCGCGGGTGGCGATGGTCGCAAACAGCAGGGCCAGGCAACCCAGGGCCCCGGCCGAGAGGAACATTTGGTCGACTTGTCCCCGGGTCACCGTCTCCGTGGCACACAGCCAGTCGCCCAACTGGGTTCCGGCCACCATGCCCACGAATCCGGAAGTGCCCAACATGCCGATCAGTTCGGCCATGCGTGCCACCGGCGCGCGGCCGGAGATGAAGGTCACCGACGACCCGAAGATGCCGGCCACCGCCGAGCAAAAGGCGATTCGCAGCAGATAGACGGCCGGACCGGCATGGGTATCGATGGCCAGATGGGCGAAGCAGCTCAGAGCGAACACCACCAGCGACCCGATCCATACCCATCGCGGTCCATAGCGGTCGATACCCGACCCCAGCAGCAGCCGCATCAACAGGCTGCCGACCATGCCGATGCCGACGATCCACCCCAGATGATATTCCGTGCCACCCAGTAGGGTGATGAAGTCGGCATATCGAAACAGCAGCGCGATGGCCGTCATGACCAGCGAATTGCCCACGTAGGCCATCCAGAAGGGCAGCCCGTAGGGCGAGCAGTCACGATCTGTCGCAATGGAGATCAGAGCGGGCGGGGCGTTCGAGCGGTCGGAGCGGCAGATCATAGGCGGGGGGCATGGTGAGGAGGGAAACAGTCTATTCTACCGACAATCGGCGCCGATGCTAGATCTCTTGAGACGACCGCGGCGGGTCGGAGGTTCGCCTGCGGGGCATATTCTGATAGAATCCTCGGCTTCGCGTTCCCTTGTTGAAGCCGAGAACAGCGATGTCCCAGAGCGAGATATCCCAGCCCGACAAAACGCTGGTCACCGTGGCCACGTACAATGAAATCGAGAACCTGCCCCGACTGGTGGAAGAGGTCTTCGCCGAGGCCCCCCAGGTCGAT
>JABMRP010001383.1 GCA_013202535.1 Planctomycetota bacterium | reverse complement strand
GAAGGCGGTGGCGCCGTTCGTCTGTCGGACTGTTCCCAGGTGACAATCGAAGGGATTGTGATGCGCGATCCGGACGTCTGGTGCTGCAGTCTGTTCGGCTGCCGAGAGGTGACGATCTCCGGCGTTAAGCTCGTCGGCCTGTGGCGTTACAACGCGGACGGGATCGACGTCTGCAACAGCCAGGACGTGGAAGTTCGCGATTGTTTTGTCCGCGCCTTTGACGACGCCTTGGTGATCAAGGGCCTCAAGTTCCGCGGCAACTCGTTCGACGATCGGCCCGTGCGGAACGTTCGGTTCCGCCGTTGTGTGGTCTGGTGCGATTGGGGCCGGGCGATGGAAATCGGCGCGGAGACATGCGCGCCGGAGATCGCGGACGTCGTCTTCGAGGACTGCGACATCGTGCGGACCACGCACATCGCCATGGATATCCAGCACGGTGATCGAGCCGCCATTCGCAACATCCGTTTCGATAACATTCGCGTGGAGATCGACGAGTGGAACCCGCGTCCGCGCATGCAGAGCGAACGGGAGGAGAAATACCAGGCTGGCCTTCAGGACCGCTATTGCCCGATCCTGATGGAAATCGTGATCCGTAAGAACAACTACTCCAAGGACGATCTTCGAGGGACCGTGCGCGATGTGGTGTTCAAGGATATCGAGGTGACCGGCCCTCACGTCCCGCCGTCCTCGTTCCGCGGATTCGATGCCGAGTATGGGGTCGAGGGTGTGAGGATTGCCGACTTGCGGTTCAACGGCAAGCCCGCCGGCAACGCTCAGGAGGCTCGGCTGCACATCGGACCGCATGTCGGTCAGGTGCAATTCTCGGACCCTGTCCCGCCCCCCGGGAACCGGAAGGAATAGCATTGGTTTCAAAAGGAGAATTTCTTTCGCCATGAGATACGATTACAGAGTGCTGCTTGGTCTGGCTTTGGGCGGCGTGGCCCTCGCTCTGGCTCCGATTGCCGATGCGGGCGAGAGCGGAACCCCGCAGGCGGTCAACTACGCGCGGCCTTTTGAGCCGCCGACGCGTCCGGCGCTGCTGCCGCTGCCTCCCGGCGCGGTGGAACCCGCCGGCTGGCTGCGCGACTGGTGTCTGGCGGCACGGGACGGTTACACCGGTCACATGGACGAGGTTGACGACGAGTTCAAGCGGGCCTGGGCTCCCGACCACAAGATGACCGGTGAAAGACTCCTCTGGTACAAGGGCGCCTGGCCCTACGAAGGTGGCGGCTACTGGTTCGATGGCCTGTCTCGCCTGGGTTACGCCCTGCACGACGAAGCGCTGATCGCGCAGGCGAAGCGGCGGTTGTACGCGGTGGCCGATCACATGAACACCGACGGCCTGCTCTTCCTCTGGTGGCTCGACCGGGACAATCCCGACGACCGCAACGCGGTCACTGCCGCCTTGGAGGGCTGGCCGCTCTGGGCCTGCGGCCTGCTCGGACGCGCCATGACGGGATTTTACGCAGGGTCGGGCGACAAACACGTTCTGAAGGCGCTCGAGAAAGCCTATGCTCCGGACCCTGACTGCCTGCGGTGGATCACCGGAAGCATGTCGAATGCGTGGCCGGCTTATGACACCTTCTGCTGGACGGGCAACCAAGGCATCGCTGCCGCGCTGGACGCCATGTTCAAGCAGCAAGGCGCGGGGCTCTTACCGAATCTCAGCCGTTACCGCGAGGCGCCCGATCTGAATCCGGGCACAACCGTGGACAACGCCCACGTGGTCGAATTCATCGAAAGCACCACGCCCTGGGCCGTGGGCTATCTGTGGACCGGCGACCGACGATACCTCCAGGCAGCAGTCGGTTGGCATGACCTGCTCCAGCGAGTGGCCATGCAACCTCACGGCGTCCCTGTCGCCGATGAGTGGTATGGTCCGACGGGCGCCTTCCGGGGCAGCGAGACTTGCGACGTGGCGGGATATGTATGGAGCCAGATCAGCCTGCTTCTCGTATCCGGCGAAGGGCGGATGGCAGACCGGGCGGAGCGGGCGTTCTTCAACGCGGGGCCGGCCACGGTCTCGCGCGATTTCAAGACCCACGTCTATTTCCAAAGCCCCAACCGGTTCGCCAACCTGTCGCCCGACTTTCCACACGGCCCCAGGGCCGGAGGCGGCACCTATCAGCGGAAGCACTCGCCGTTGTGCTGTACGGCCGCGTTGAACCGCATTGTGCCGTGGTATGTAACGCACATGTGGATGGCCACCTACGACAACGGCCTGGCGGCAACCTGCTACGGTCCCTGCAAGGTGACCGCGCTGGTGGCCAACCGCGTGCCG
>JABMRP010001382.1 GCA_013202535.1 Planctomycetota bacterium | reverse complement strand
GGTATCCGGGGCAGGGGAGGGCAGGGGGAGCATGGGCAAACTTGGGGGTGAAACAAATAGTAACCCGAAGCGTCAGCGAGGGCGAAAAAGACTCCCTGCCGATGATTATCGCCGCCCGGACGCCGGAACCGCAAGGGGGAGTGTCTGGCGTTCGGGATCGTCGCTCATTAGACTGGAGTAAGGCGGAAATGCTCGTAACACTTCACGACACTATCTTCGGGAGCGTGCCATGGCCAGCCAGTGGTTCTGTGCCACCTCGGGCAACGTGCTTGGTCCGATGACCTCGCGGCAACTCAAGACGTTGGCCGAAGAGGGTCGACTTCAACGCGACGACCGAATCCGCCAAGGGGCCGATGGCAAGTGGGTTGCCGCCGCGGAGGTGCGAGGTCTGTTTCCCGAGCCGGCATCCAAGCCGATGCGGGTAGCCGAGACAATTCCTACTCCACCGGCACCCCCGACAGAAAGCAATGTGGCAGGCCCCAGCGCACCCGAGGTGAATCCCGGCGGAGACGCAGCCCATGCTCTTCCGCATACGCGAGGCCGACGAAGGCAAAACAATAACCGGATCGTCATCGTCGTACTTCTTTTGGCGCTGGCCGGGTTGGGAGCCGTCGTGGCAATCGTGGCAACCTCCGGCACGGACTCGTCGAAGAAACCCAAGAAAGTTGCGGCCGAGTCCGGCAAGAAAGAAACGGGAGATCAAGAGAAGGACGAGCAAGAGAAGCCCACGCCGTCGACTCGCCCCGAAGGTCGCGGAGATGAAAGCAACTTCCCGCGCCCCGATCGTTCGGACTTCGAGGGAATCTCGATGCCCGGTCGCATGGGTACACAACCGGTCGATCGGATCTCGCCCGACAGCTTCCAGACCGTGTTGCAGCAGGAGAACTTGGAGATCGAGGTGCAATCGGCCCAAGTGGGGCCGTTACCCCGTGGAGGCTCCGCCAGCGGAAAAGACTATCTGCTGGTCACCGTGACGCTTCGCAACACGGGCGGCGAGGCACTGACCTACCAAAGCTGGGACGGCCACGCCATGCTCCGCCTGCCCGTTGCCTTGCTCGACAATTCCGGCAAGATGTATCGTCAGCGGGACATACCGCGGGAAGGTGAAGAGGAAGAAGCCCCGCAAGAACCGGAGAATTTCGATCCCAACGTGCATCCGGTCCACCTGACCGACGAGAACTTTGAAGCGGAAGTCTTGCAGGCCGAGGAACCGGTGTTGGTCGACTTCTACGCCGACTATTGCTCTCCCTGTAGGGAACTGGCGCCGACGATCGAGCGACTGGCCGCGTCGACTGCCGGGATCGCGAAGATTGGAAAGATCGACGTTCAGCAATATCAGCGCATGGCCCGCGAGTACGGTATCCGCGGCATTCCCCACCTGATCCTTTTTCACCATGGCGAGATCGTCGCGCAGAATCCCGCCCGATCGTTCGACGGCCTGATGGCGGCCATCCGTATGGTACTGCCCGGCGGGGCCGAACAAGCTCCCGTCGGCGAGACCCTGGAGCCGGGCCAGAGCGTGCAGCAGCTTCTGGCCTTCGAGCGAACCCAAACGGGAATCGAATTCCTGCGATTAGAGTTGCCCGCCGACGCCGTCGGCGGCGATGGCGTGCTGATCCTGGAGATACCCCGGGATATGGTTGCCGCTACAGGGAGCGACGTGGCGGTGGACGGCGATAAGGGGTAAGAACGTTTCCGGGCGTTAAACGATATCCCTAATCGCTAATCGCCCCGCCACGCGCACCGCTTCGACAAGGCTGCTCGTCTTCGCACGCCCCTGCCAAGCAATATCCCCGGCCGTGCCATGCGCGACGCTGGTGCGGATGATGGGCAACCCCAACGTGACGTTCACGGCGCGATGCATGCCGAGCAGCTTCAATGCGATGTGTCCTTGATCGTGATACATGGCCACGACGGCGTCGAAGCGGCCGTCGCGCGCCGCGACCATCGCGGTATCAGCCGGCAGAGGGCCTTCCAGCAGCAGCCCTTCACGGGCGCCTCGCTCGACGGCCGGGGCGATGATCGTCTGTTCTTCGGTTCCAAAAAGCCCGCCTTCGCCGCCGTGCGGATTGAGCGCCAAAGCGACGATTCGAGGGCGCGTGCCGGTCAGGCCGGTCATGAAGCGGTCGGCCAGCCGTGCCTTGGCCAGGATGTGGTCTTCGGTGATCAGGTCGAAGACGTTTCGCATGGCCGTGTGTAGCGTGACGTGGACGACGGCCAGTCCGCCCGCGGGTCCAACGCCCGGCTCGGGGCCCAGATAGAGCATCATGGCGAAGTCGTCGGTTGCGCACAATTCGGCGAGCAGTTCGGTATGGCCCGGGTAGGGATGGCCGGCCAGATGCAGCGCCTCTTTGTGTAGCGGCGCCGTGGTGATGGCGTCGATCTCGCCCTCCAACGCCAGGCGGGCCGCGGCGACGACCGCCTCGTATGCCGCTTGTCCGGCTCGCCCGTCGAGTGTGCCGGGGGCAATGTCGATCGAATCGTCGGGTCCTCGCGACAAGCAGGGAATACACACGGGCGTCGGTTCGGCCTCGTCGGGCGACTCGATGACCCGAACTTCGGCCGGCGTGCGACGCAACTCGACGGCCCGGCGGAGCACCTCGGGCCGGCCGATCACCAACGGCCGGCAGTGGCCGTGCAACGCCGGATCGGCCCATGCGCCGGCGATAATCTCCGGCCCGACGCCGGTCGGGTCTCCCATGGTTATTGCAATCACCGGACGTCGGTCGGACATGGCTGGGTTACTCGAAGCGAGAAGCGGAAACGGGCTGGCATCTCCCCATATTCTATCGAACCGATCGGTCGGCGCCACGGGGGTCTTGCTCGCAGGTGATGAATCGCGTATTGTTGGGACCAGATCACCTCGTCGTGGGAGGAAACGCCAGTGCGTGCCTGTGTACAACGTGTGAGTCGTGCCCGGGTCACGGTGGCGGGCGAAGAATGTGGGCGGATCGACGCCGGGCTGATGGTCTTGCTGGGCGTGGCCGCCGAG
>JABMRP010001381.1 GCA_013202535.1 Planctomycetota bacterium | reverse complement strand
GCTGGTGACATGGAAATCATCGTATCCGCAACGGCAAGGGCGGGCAAGCCGCCCATGGCACCCGGCATAACGGCAAGGGCGGGCAAGCCGCCCATGGCACCCGATTCTTGCCAGTTTCTGGTCCACCGGGTTCCTGCTTTGCACCGCCGCCGCGATCGCGGTAGAATGCAACCCCCGGTCGAGATTGCCCTTCCCACCTGACAAGGAGTCCTACCATGTCGATTACCCGCCGACGGTTTATTGGAACCGCGTCGCTGGCTGCCGCATCGCTTGCCGTGCCGCGGGTTGCCGCGTCCAGTGTGGTGGGGGCCAACGAGGAAATTCGCGTCGGGGTCATCGGGCTGGGTAACCGCGGGGCCGGGTCGCATGTGCCCGGCATGCAAGGGCTCGGCGGAGTGCGCGTGGCGGCCGTTTGCGATCCCGACCGGCAGCGGTTGGATAAGTGTGCCGCATCGATCGAAAGTAAGTACGGTCACAAGGCCGAGAAGTTCGTCGACATGCGCGAGTTGATCGCCAAGAAGGAGCTCGACGTGGTGACCGTGGCCACGATGCAATACTGGCATGCGCTGCCGACCATTTGGGCCTGCCAGGCCGGAAAGGATATCTACGTCGAGAAGCCGCTGGCCCATTCCATCGTTGAAGGGCAGCGGATGGTCGCCGCGGCGCGGAAATACGACCGCATCGTGCAGATCGGCACGCAGGCCCGATCCGAGGCCAAGACCCACGCCGCGATCAAGTATATTCGGGAAGAGAAACTCGGCAAGATCAAGTACATCACCGCCTTTGCCAACAAGCCGCGTACGCCGATCGGCAACCGCGAGACACCGCTGCCCATTCCCGACTACGTTGACCACGAACTCTGGTGCGGGCCGGCCCGAAAGGAACCGATCTATCGCGACCGCCTGCAATACGATTGCAGCTTCACCTGGAACATGGGCGACGGCGAGTCGTGTAACCAGGGCGTCCACGAGATCGACGTCGCCCGATGGGCGCTGGGCGAAGAGCAACTGCCGCGTCGGGTGATGAGTCTCGGCGGCCGGTTCGTCTTCAACGACGCCGGCGACGTGCCCAACACGCAGATCATCTACTACGATTTCCCCACCGCCCCGGTCCTTTACGAAGTCCATAACATGCGCGCCGCCAAGGGCTCCAGCCAGGCGCCCAACTTCAAGGGCGCGCGGACCGATTCGTGTGTCCATTGCGAGGGCGGCTACGTGCTGATTCGCTCGGGCATCGCCTGCGACAACGAGGGAAAGCGGATCACGACGTTCCCCGGCGGCGGCAACCATTTCGCCAACTTCATCGGCGCGGTGCGCAGCGGCAAACGCGAGGACCTCAACGCCGACATCCTCGAAGGGCACCGCTCGACCTCGATCACCCACGTGGGCAATATCTCCTACCGCCTGGGGAAACACGCATCACCGGAAGAGATGCGCCGGCAGGTAGCCGATACGCCGCTGATGGCCGAGATGTACGATCGGTTCATGGCCCACTTGAAAGCCCACGAGCTCGATCTGGCCGCCGAACCGGTGACGCTGGGCCCCTGGCTGGAGATCGACCGGGCCAACGAGCGATTCACCGACAACGCCGAAGCCGACCGTCTGGTTGCCGGTTACGCTCGCAAGCCGTGGGTGTTGCCGGAGGTGTAGGGCGGACGTCGCCATTCACCCCTTGGCCGGGTTCTGCAACACCAGCGAAACGTGAAACCGTCCCAGCGGCTGATCGGCCTTGACGATCCGGGCCGCCTCGATGCGGATCTCGCTCTTCGTCTGGCCATTGAACGTGGGCACCTGGTAGACCACGACGGTCGGGTCGTCGGTCACCCGGCGGGCGAATCCGTATCGCGTAATCAGAAGCTGCAGCAGCCGCCGCGTGTCGCCGGTGGTGCCCTGAAACGTGATGCGTTGAAGTTGGCGCGCCGGGGTAAAGTAGTAGGTCAGCGATCCGGCCAGATCGTTTTCGGCGGTGCCGGTGACCAGGGGGACACGGTATCCCTGAAATTCGATACCGCCCAAGCCCGTCGAAACCCGCGACCATCGGCCCAGGATCCAGGAGGTGGTGACGTCGAAGCGGAAGATCTCCGCCAGATCGGCCACCTCGGCGCCTTCCAGCGACGGGGCCGGCAACCCATCGGGACCGACCTCGACCGGCTGTGCATCCAGCACCAACGCCTGATCTCCCGGCGTCGCGCTGCCGCCGGTCATGGCCGACCACGCGTCGGACACTCGGCCCCTGATCTCCGAAAACGAGCAAACCGCGATCGGTCCGCCGGCGGCGACCAACAGAACCAATCCCAGCACGGCAATTTTGAACATCGTTTTGGCCTCGACGGGTCTTCTTCGGAGACGGGTCTTCTTTGCTCTCCTTTATCCCATCGGCAGAAGGCGGGGGTTGGCTTTCCGAAGCAACCGTCGGCCGCCGCGAATTGCCCAAAGCGCAACCTCGCCGACAGCGGGAATAACCGTCATAGCCGGGGCGCTGGGTAGAGCGCATTGCGCCGCTTCTGCTTAGAATGCACGTTGTGCGGCCCGCGCCGGGCGCCGGCCAGCGAAGTCACCGCTTATTCCGAGTCGCCTTCCAGTTGATCGATCTTGGTGAGGTCGTCCTGGGCTCGGTCGTCGTCGCCCAGTTGCTCATAGGCTTGGGCGCGGAGCAGATAGGCGGGGGCGTGCGAGGGATCGATGCGGATGGCCTCGCCGCAGAAGGTGACCGTGTCGTCGAACCCTTTTTCGGCCAGATCGCGGAAACCGCGGCGCCGGGCTTCCGTCGCTCGGTGGTAGAGTTCGCGACCGCGATTGATCGCCTCGGCGACCTTTCGTCGAACCAGTTCGCTGGGTGGCGCCATCTTCGGACTCCTTTGAGCGAAACACGACAGCCGCGGGACCAGGATGCCGAACCGGCCGAAACCTGGGCCACTGGCCACAATGCCCCAGGTTGTGGCCACAATGCCCCAGGTTGGTCGATTTCGGCGAACGCTTGGCTCTAGTGTAACCTCCTCGCCCCACCGTGTCACGCTTGCGGTGGAGAACGGGCCGCTAGAGGCGGCGTGCCGTCTGGGGACGGTCGGGGTGGATCTCCTCGGTGAAACGCGTCATATAGTGGAGTAAACTGCCTTTGGTCTGAAAATCGTGAACCTTGCGGTCCAAGCCCATTTCCTGGCCGAGGATGCGTCCGGCGTCGACGTCGAACCGCACCGTGCCGGCCGACTGACGCTGGATCAACTGGGCCTCGACCGACGGATCGCTGATCGGCGTGAGGATCTTCGTCGACACGCGGATCGTCGCCACGCCCGTGCTCACCTCCTCCAACTCGAAGTCCTGCCGGGTTTTCACCGTCTTGAACCCGCCGCCTTGCAGCGGCAACACGATTTCGTGAGGAAACGACCAGAGATGCCCCACGGCAATCGGCTTCTCGGGCAGGGGGATCGTCAGTTGGCCGTCCTGCTGTTGGCCCGGACGAAGCGTCTCCTCGTGGCGCCGGATCACGTTGCCCAACGGATCGATTGTGACGGTGGTCAGCGGAACGCCGATCGATTGGGCCACCTGCTCGAACCCCGGCGGCACCACCGCGTCGGTCGTGCTGTCGTAAGCGAGCTCCTTGCGGCCGGTGAGCTTCTGTTGCATCTTCACGCTTTCGACCGAGTGGACAAAGGTGATGTTCTTTTCGTCGTCGACCTCGGTCACTTTCCACGCCTTGACCGACTCGGTGAGCGTCTCGGCCGTCTGCGTGGTTCCGCCGATCGTCGTCCGCACGGTGGCCAGATGACTGACGTCCCACCGCAGCACCTCGCCGGGCGAAAATTGGTAACGGAGCCGGTACAACTCCGGCTCGCCGTGGGCCGGCGCCGTCGAGAGCATCGGGATCAGCAGGAAGGGAACGATCGCCAGCGGTGGGAACATCCGTGTCATAACTCGCGTCCTTTCGAGTCGGATTGTCAGTCGTGGCGGAAGGAGCGGAGCCGCCCGCCCCAACCTAGTTTTTCTCGTAGCGTTCGGTAGTAGCTGTGGCCGGGTACGTCGACCAGCTTGAAACGCACGCCGGCGCGTTCCACGCGCACCCGATCCTCGTCCTGCAGCCGGCACAACACGCGGCCGTCGACAACCACCGCACAATCGGCACCGGGCCGGATCGTCACGCCCAATTCGTACACCCGATCGGCCGCGTCGACCACGGGCCGATTGGACAGCGTATGCGGGCTGATCGGCGATATCACAAACGCCTGTAAGTCTTTGCGGAGAATAGGACCTCCGGCCGAGAGACTGTGGGCGGTCGAGCCAACGGGTGTGCTGATAATCAGGCCGTCGCAACTATAAGTGGTGACCAATTCTGAGTCAACGTGAAGATCCACCTCAAGCATCGCGAAGGTTGTGCCCGTCTGCACCGCCACTTCATTGAGCCCAAGTTGCTGGTGCAGAACCTTGCCGCCGCGCAACACGCGGCATTCAAACATCAGATGCTCGACCACCGGGAGCTTCCCCAGCCCCGCGTCGCGAACCACGTTGGACGCTTCTTCCGGCGACAAATCCGCCAGAAATCCCAATCTCCCCAGATTAACAGCAACCACGGGCAGTTGCCGGTGTCCCATCTGGTGCGCCGCCCGCAGAATCGAGCCATCGCCCCCCAGAACGATGACCAAATCGGCTTCAACGGCTGCCAGATCGGCGGTGCCGGTGAAATCGGTGGCGGCGATACGGGCGAACGGGGCGATGGCCGTCTTGAGCCGCTCGGCGTGTTCCACGACGTCGGGCCGGCCGGAGGCACCAAGCATGATTACGCGCATTGGGTCGTTGGCCTGCGGTGGTGAGTGAAAGGGGGGTTTGTTGTGCGGTTTCATCGATCCCGGTGGTTGCTGAAAATCACCACAGACCCCCCGGCAGAGCCGGGGGCTGTCAGCGGGCCCGGGTCTGGTCGATCGGTCGGAGCAGGTCGGCTCCGGCGGCCAACTTACGGCAAGTGTCGGCGATACTCGCGGCGTCCAACCCCAATTCGGCCAGCAACTGGTCGCGCGAGCCGTGCTGGACGAAGCGATCGGGAACCCCCAGGCGATGCACGTGTTGGGTCGACAGCCGGGCATCGCAGGCGGCTTCCAACACGGCGCTTCCGAATCCGCCCATCAAAGCACTCTCTTCCACGGTCACGACAAAGGCGCATTGCTCCAGCGCGCGAAGAATCGTCTCGGTATCCAGGGGTTTGACAAATCGGGCGTTGATCACGCCGACGTCGATCCCGTCG
>JABMRP010001380.1 GCA_013202535.1 Planctomycetota bacterium | reverse complement strand
GCCGAGTGGCCGGCGAGCCTGGAGTCGGAACTCCGCGGGGGCCTGACCGAGCGAGCCGAGTCGTTCATTGGCGCGCCGTGGCGACTGGAAGCGGCGTGCGCGGAACCTGCCTTGCGACACGAACTCCTCTCGGCCCAAGGGACACTCGACGACGCTTCGATTCCGCCTTGGGCGCTGAAGTCCGATAAGTGGTTTGTGGTGACCGTCGTGCCCGCCGACGTGGGATACATGGTCACGTCGCGCGAGTTGGACATGCACACGCATACGTGGAATGCGCCGGTTGCCCAACGGGCGCGTCAGTCGAGCAAGTTGTGCGACGTGGCGTTTGAAACGCTCGTGGCGGCCTTTGCCCCCCTGGCACTCGTGGAGAGCACGAAGCAGAATGTCGTGTTGCGGCTCAAAGGGGCGGCCTTGCCGTTGCGCGATCGGGAATTGGAGTTGGTCGGCGCCGGCGACGTCTTTCGTCCGCTGACGCGTTACAACCACGGCGACGGAGCCTTCCGCGACGCGCGCACCAACCCGGCCACCTTCTTCGACGTTCGGCCCGTGCCCTGGACGTTTCTGGTTGCCGAGCAAGCCGATCCGGCGGCGCCCGCCCGAAGAGACTGTACGCTGGTTAGTGGAATTCGTAGTCCGCTCAGCGGTCGTCGACGCGGCCGGGTCGAGCAACTGGCCCTGGCGGTCGTTCCACCTCGGGGTACGACCCGACTGGTGCTCCATTCGCGAACCGACCGCGAAAAGGCTCTGGCCGGATACGATGTCTTCACCCAATCGCCCGGCTCCAAAGCGACCGAGCATCTCGGGTACACCGATCGGCATGGAAGCATCGCGCTGGAACCGGCCGATCAGGGGGTTTGCATTGTGTTGGTCAAGAGCGGCCGGGAATTGCTCGCCCGGCTCCCCGTCGTACCGGGATTGGACCCGACGGCCGAGGCCCTGATTGCCGACGATGGTATCCGCCTGGAGGCCGAAGGACGAACGAAACGCCTGCAATCGCGGCTGGTCGACTTGGTTGCCCAACGCGAGGTTCTGCTCGCGCGGGCCCACTCGTATCGCCAGCAGGGTGAACTCGATAAGGCTTTGGATCTACTCAGCGAACTGCGCGGCTTGGCACGCCAACTCGATGAGGAGAAGCCCACCTCCAACGATCCGGCAATCCAGGGCAAGATCGACGCGATGTTTGCCCAGACCGAATCGCTTCTGAAAAAGCATCTCAATCCCCAACCGGATCCGATCCAGCAGTTGGCCGACGCGATCCGCGCCGCCGAGCAGCCGCAGTAGGCGGCCCCGGTCGATTCGCGCCTGGCTACCAGGCCGATTTCAAGAGCATTCCCAGGACCACCATCGTGATGGAGAAGGCCAGGGGAGCCAACACCAGCACCACGACCGGATGCAACAGCGGCGGCAGGTCGTCCTCGGTCTCCTCGACCGAATCGTCTTGCGAAGCCGGATGGCGGGCGGTGGGCGGCACGGCCATGGGAATCACCGCCTCCTTCGGCGTTGCGTCGGATAGCTCGGGAAATCCCAGCTTCGTATCGGCCAGCTTCCTGCCGCCGGGGCGTGTCGGCAGCGCTTCGGTGGGCATCGTTGCGCTCTGGCCCGTCCAGGGTGCCAATCGCTCGACCACCTCGGCCGCCGAGGCGATTCGCTCGGCCGGATCCTTGGCCATCATGGCGTGCAGTACCTCGGCAAATTCATCACTCAAGCCGGGGTTCAATCGCTGTGGGGCCAGCGGCTCAAGTTTGCGATGGGCCTCGGCCTTATCGCGCGTCGAACCGCCGGGAAACGGCACTTTGCGGGTAACCGCGTAGTAGAGCGTACACCCGAGCGAGTAGATGTCCCACGCCGGGGTCGGATTCCAGGGGGCATCGATATGGTCGGGCGAGAGGTAATCGGCGGTGCCCACGATCTTGCCGAAGCGGGGATCGTTTTCGGCGTCGCCGGCCAGCGGACCGGCCAGCCCCAGGTCGGAAAGCTTGGCCCGGCCTTCCGGCGTGACCAACACGTTGCCGGGCTTTACGTCGCGATGAATGAGACCTTCCTCATGGGCGTATTGCAGTCCACGGGCGGCGTCGGAAATGATGGTCGCCGCCGTCTTCATGTCCAAGGCCCCGTGTTGACGAACGTACTTGTGCAGATCGGTCCCCGGCACGTACTCGGTCACCAGAAAATGCACGTTGCCGTCGTGGCCCGCGTCGACCGCCGCAACCAGATGCGCATGGTCGAGCTTGGCCTGGGCCTTGATCTCCCGGGTAAAACTGGCCACGGCCTCGGGCGTCGATTCGCTCCGCGGCAGCACCTTAACCGCCACGACCCGGCCGAGGATCTCGTGCTTGGCCTTGAAGACCTGTCCCATCCCTCCCTGACCGATCGAATCGATCACCTGGTAGGGACCGAGATTGAACTTGGTCCGTCCGGCCATCAATTGCTCGGCCTGCCAGCGGTTGAGGTGTCCCAGTTCCATCAGTTTGTCGGCCAACTGCTGATCGCCCGCAAGCGAAGGCAGCGAGGGACGCCCGCCGGGGGGCGGGGGCGTCGCGGGACCGGCCAGCGCCGCGATGGCTTCGTCGACCTGCTCTTGGGTCAACAGACCGCTAGCCAACGCACACCAACTGAATCCTGATTTGCTGGTCGTACTCACGCAATCGATATCCTTCGAGACACGAAACAACGCTTCGATAGCCAAGCCGCTACTATTACGATACCCCACCGGGGGTGTCGGCGCCAAGATTCGCCCCCCGTCGGACTAAGCCCGAATTCCAAAGTCCCCCCATGTTTCCGGGAGTGGTGCCACTAATTCGACGGGCGTCTTTTCGACCGGATGGAGTACGATCAGGCGGTGTGCGTGCAGGGCAATGCCGGCCGGAAACTGAATCACGCTTCCATACTTCCGATCTCCCACCACGGGGTGGCCGGCATGAGCCATCTGGAGGCGTATCTGATGCTTCCGCCCGGTCAGCAAGTCGACCTCCAACAGCGAATTGCCCTCGACCACCGACAACCGCCGGTAGGCAAGCCGGGCTTCCTTCGCATCGGGGAGCGTGCGGCCGACAATCCGCATTCGCCGGTGCCGCTTGTCCGGGGCGACCCAGTCCACGCATTCTCCCTCAAGCTGGCGGATCGCGCCCTCGACCAACACGCGATAGGATTTCCGCACCGTCCGCTCGCGAAACTGTTCGGTAAGTCGGCGGGCCGCTTTGGAGGTCCGGGCCAAGAGGACAACGCCCGTGGTCGGCGCGTCGAGCCGGCTCACCACGCCCAGATAAACGTTGCCCGGTTTATCGTATTGCTGCTTGATGTATCGACGCGCCACGTCCAGCAAGGTCAATGTGCCGCCGGGTGTGCCCATCGTGGGCAGTCCGGCCGGCTTGACCACGGCCAGCAGGTGGTTGTCTTCGTACAGTATTTCAAGTGGGCTATCGTCCATGGGCGCGTCGGGGTATCCCGGGAGAAACACGTATTTTACAATGTCCATCGTATCACGTACACCTCGCGCTGACGAGGCGTTACCCCAAACCCCCAGCCGGAAAACTCCGCGATGCCCGACCGCCCGTTGAAACTTGTCTTGGCAAGTCAATCTCCTCGGCGCCGGGAACTTCTGGCCGCCGCCGGATATGAGTTCGAGGTGGTTCCGCCCGGCGAGAGCACCGAAGGCCAACGCCATGAGGGGGAGAGCCCGGGCGAGTTTGTGGCACGTCAGGCACATCAAAAAGCCGCCGACGTGGCACGCCGCATCGCCGGCGGATTGGTCGTCGGCTGTGATACCGTGGCCGAGTGTGACGGACAGATCCTCGGCAAGCCCGACGACGAGGATCACGCCCGGGCGATGCTCGAAACCCTCCGCGGACGGCGCCATCACGTCTATAGCGGGCTGTGTCTGTGGCCGGTGCCCGATGGCCGACCCACCGTTGAAGTCGACGTCACCACGTTATGCATGGACCGGCTGGACGACGCGTTGCTCAACGCTTATCTGGCCGGCGGGCAGTGGAGAGGAAAGGCCGGCGCCTTCGGCTACCAGGACCGCATCGGTTGGGTCCACGTCGTGCGGGGCAGCCCGTCCAACGTCGTCGGATTGCCGATGGAACTATTTGAGCGGATGTTGGCGGGTTACGGTAGCTGAATTCGCACGAATTCAGCCTTGTAGAATGGGACCAGCGCAGCGCCGGCCCGCCACCGCACTACCCGCCTTCCTCTGGGAAGACGCCCCCGGCAACGGACGGATGCCGCTGGAGCAGTTCGGCGAGACGCCCCAGCATCTCTTCGAGCAACTCGGGCCGATCGTCCGCCAAGTTGACCATCTCCTCGGGATCTTCCTTGAGATCGAACAAGAAGTAGGTCCCCGACGGACGGTCGAAGATCAGTTTGTAGCGGGCATTGTGCAGCACTCCGAACATGTCGTAGTGCGTCAGAAGAACCACGTCGCGGTTCCAAAGCCGATCCACCAGTGCCCGGACCCTCTCGCCGCCGGCCGAACCCGACGCCCGGTCTTGCATGAGCGGTAGCAGACTGTTGCTGTTCAAGGGATACGCTTCGCTCGGGTCGGCCTGAACGACGCCGGCCCATTCCATGACCGTGGCCAGAATATCCGTCTGCAAAACCGGTTCGTCGCGGATGCCGCCGCTGGGGACGCCCGGGATGCGAACGATCATCGGAACGCGAATGCACTGCTCGTACAAATGGGCGACGTAATAGCAATGTTCGTGTTCCCACCACTGACAACCGTGGTCGCCGACGAAGACGATCATCGTGTTATCGTAGAGACCACGCTCCTTGAGCTTGTCGAGGATCTGTCCGATCTGGGCGTCGGTTCGCGTGATCGTGTGGTAGTAGCGGGAAATTCTGTCGTGTTTTTGGCCGTTGGGTAGCCTCGCGTCGGCCTCGTACGGACGAATTCCTTCGGGGAACCCGAGTTCCTTGGCCCGCTCAAGCGGCGTGCGTTCCCAGGGAAAGTGGGTATCGTTGAAGTGCTCGCAGGCGAAGAATTTCTCGCCGGGCTTGATGTCGTCGAGAAAGTCCACAATGCGCTGCGCTCGCTTGTCGCCCCGCGTGACTCCTCGCTGAAACTCTTCTCCGGTTACGTTGGAGTCGAACTGGTCACCCGATTGCCACGGCGGATCGTCCGGCGCGTGAAAATCGTCGGGCACGGAAAGCGTGTAGTAGGGATTCGTGTCGGCATGACACCAGCGATCGACTCCGGCCAGACGCAGCACCTTGTACATGTTGTTGAAGCGGGTGTAGCGGCCCTTGTACGAAAGCGACACGTCCAGCGAGATGGTCCGCATGAAACGCCCCGAATTGACTGCCACCCACGAATCCCAGGTACTCGGGTAAATGCATCGTGCCTGCCGGAAAATGGTCCCTTCGGCGGCTACCGAATCGATGTGTCGGGTGGCCTGGAGTCCGTCGGGGAGTTGCCGCTGGCCATACGCCGAGATGGCCCGGGGGACGACGCCCTCGAGGTAGAGGATCATCAGATTGGGGAATTCTCGGGCACGATCGGCGTGCTGGATCTCGAACCAGTCGTCCGGAATCTCTTTCGGTTCTATCGGGGTCGTGTAGCCGGGAATCATGTAACGGTCGAAGTCGTCCGGATCCGCTCCGTGGAGCACCGACGCGTAGCCGTCGCGGTCGAAATCGAAGACCCAGTGCAGGAAGAGTAACTCGAATTCGTGCCGGTCGCTGAATTCAAATGTCCGCGCAAAGGTGTTCTTGCTGATGCCGCGCCAGCCCCAAAATGGCCAAGAAGCGCCCACCAACGCGGCCAGTACCAGAAGCAAAATCATCGCGCGGGCCAACCTTCCCACCAAGCGAACCCCACGCGTCGGGTTCGGAAACTCGCGGGCGGCCTCGTGGCCCTCGGGAGAAAGGGGTTCGCCGTCGTTGTCCGCGGGGCCGGAGTTTCGCCGCAACCGCTTGGTCCAAATTCCTAGTCGGATCCAGACCGACCGGACGACGAGATACGTGAAATAGGCGCCCAGCAGCGACATCATCACCCGCAAGAACGGGAACTGGGCCGTTTCCAACATGCCGCGCCAGTCGTCGAAGTCGAAGAGATACTCGAGCCAAATAAATAGCCACGTCAGCCCGCCGATCATCACTGCCGCCGTTCCCATCAGAAAGAGGTAACGCCAACGAGCGGTCCATCCTCCGAGCCAACGGATGTACGGATAGACGGGAAACAACAGCAGCGTCCAGAAGGCCAACTCGGAGCGACGGGGATAGTCGTTCGACGCCGCGGCGCCCTTTCTTGCACGATCGGCCTGACGAGCTGAATCGAAGTCGCGTTTGAGCATCAGGCTACTGACCATGGCCATGGGCCACAGGGCCGCCAAACAGAAGACGAGGAGCAACGCCGGCAGAATCCAGCCCTTTTCAGCATTGATCTCCCCGAGGATCTTGATCTGCCAGGGAACGCCGAGCGTGGCCGTCCAGAGCATCGCCGCGAGCAACGCCTGACGCCGGCAGTCGACCACGGTCATCGGCGATTTCGTGCGGCGACCGCTCCGCGAAGCCAGCCACAGGCTCACGTATCCCACCACGCCGACCAACGCGATGATCGTGGCAAATAGAATCGAAGTCGAGTAGAGAATCACGTTTGCGTCGGCGGCCTCGCCTTCGCGAAAGAAAGGTGCGTAGATGTAGCCCCCGTTGGCTTCGGGGTTCCAAAACTCGCGGTGTTCCCAGAGCGCGTAGATCAGCACGGACGCACCGCCCAGAAGATAGGTAACCCCCAGGCGTGTTCCCAGCGGCACGCGTCCCCCCGGATTTGCGCGGCCGGGCGAATCCTGCTCGCCGGTCGCGGCGGGTATCACACAAGTCATAAGCCAGGCGATCACCGCGACCAGGGCAACCAGCGCCCAAGCCATCGGTTCTGCGGACGGTACGTCCAGACGTCCCGTGTTGGGTGCGAAGTGATAGCGACATTCGAACAGGCCGATGCCCACGAACAGTGCCACACAGATCAGCAACCAGATTCCATGGGCGGTCCGGGGGAACTCGATTTTCGGCGGGTTGGCGTCCAGCGAGCCGTTGCCACCCTGGAATCGGCGACGGAGCGCCACCATCGCCACGAGGAACAGCACGCCCAAGGCGACGCCGGACCAAACAAACGTGCCGTAGTTGATCTTGAGATACCACAGCAGGGGAACGTCATCGAGCTGAAACAACTGCGCCATGCCGCTGTTTTTCACCGCCCGAAACGACGTCAGCGCTCCGATGGTCAGGACCACCAGCAGCCAGATCACCGACACCAGATGCCAGAAGCTCAAGGACGACGGTAGCCAGGAAAATCGTTGTTTCATGGGAAGTAAATTCGGGGGGGATGGCGGCGATCAGATCTCAGCGGGCTGCAAACCATGCAGTATACCAAGACGCCGGGCCGCTTGCACGGAGAAACGTGGAAACGTGTGCCACTGCTTGCTTGCAAGCAGTGCGTGTTTGCCGGGTTTGGGCTCAATTCTGCCGCACTACCCGCAAGCAAGCAGTGGCACGCGACTATCTCGACGGGCTGGCTACGAAAACGTATTGCCCGTCTCCGAGGCACCCCAGGAGTCGAGGTGGATCGGATAGGTGCCGTAGATCCGCAGGGTGTTGTGCATGGCCAGGTAGTTACCCGGCTTGACGGCCGAATGGATGCTGTTGCTGGAGGAGAGGATCAGCCCGCCCCCCCCGGCCGCTTTGCGGATCACTTCCTTCGTTTCCCGAACCGTGTCTTCGACACTGCCGAAGGTGAGCGTCTGCGCACAGTCGACGTTGCCCTTCAGGGCGATCCGGTCTCCGTAATGCTCTTTCATGTGGCCAATATCCAACCCCGCGATGGGGTCGATCGGATCGAGGCAATCGATGCCCGAGTCGAGGATCATGTCCAACAGGGGCATGATCTGGCCATCGGTGTGCTTGATGACGGGCAGTCCGGTGTCGTGGAACCCGGCCACGACCCGACGGAGCGGTTCGGCGAAGAACTCGCGAAAACTGGCCGGCGACATGAACGGCCGATCGGCCGCCGAGTAGTCGTCGCCGGTGAAGACAAAATCGGCTCCGCGCCGCGCCACCTCCTGGGCCATCTCGATGTTCGTCTCGACCGACAGCTCGACCAGACCGCGAACCAACTCGGGCTCCTCGATCAAAGCCATCAAAATGCCCTCGAAACCGCACAGATATCGGGGGATCGAAAAGACGTCGTTGAGATGGACGCCGACGGCCAGCTTGCCCTTGTGCTCCTTGACCAACCGGTCGATGTTGTCGTATCGCCCGGGGGCGTGCGGGTCGGGTGGCTCGTAGTTGCGGAAATCGTCGAGGGTCGCGATCGGCCCCTCGACGGGAAACGAATGCTCCTCGCCCGTGTCTTCCACCACGACACCCCATTCGTTGCGGTGTCGCTTCTCGGAGATCCGCTCCTTCTTGAAATTCGGGCCGGTCAGGATCGCGTCCAACCCCATCCGAACGCTAAACTCCTCCATCGAGCAGCCGGGGCAGATCGCCTCGCGAACCCGGTGATCGAAGATCCACTCGAAATGCGGAATGCGGTCGGGTTCCTCGTTGCGCAACACGCACATCACCCGCTCGGCCGACGTCATCTCGCTCATCAAAACCTCCACGCAATCAGCCCGGTCTTCTTACGACATCAAGGGAACAGCCATCTTGTCCCAACGGCGGGAGGCTGTCAAGAGAGCCGGGGGTCCCTCGCGCGTGGCAGCGCGACTCGGGCGCGGTGGGTCACTCAGGCGTGGTGGCGAATTCCGTCCGCGGGTTCGGCGGATTCTCCATCAGTTCCAGCTTGGCGTGAATCGATTCGGGGATCGCCTTTCTCTGTTCGGGCGAGTCGATCAAGCCGCGAAAGAGGATGCCCCCGTGCTTGTCCTTGGCCAGGAGATGCCTGCCTTGCTGGTCGGTTGTGAGAACGAGGATGTGCCGATCGTCCTCATAGCGGGCCGACAATCCGGCGAAGCCCGCCACCGGTGCGAAACGATGCCCCGGCCCCAGCGTCCAGACGAATCGACCACATGGTGATCGGGTCGCCGGAACCACCGTCTCGCCCAATTGCACGGACAGCTTGAGCGATTGGCCTTGCCGAATGACCGTCAAGTCGATCGTATCGCCCGGTTTGTGCGTGCGAAGGAGCACGCGAAATTGCGGATCGTTGGTCAGGATCTGATCGTCGAGTCGATGCAGCACATCGTCGCGAAGCAGCCCGCTTTCCTGGGCGGGAGTTCCGGGCACCACGTGCTTGACCGTCAAGCCGACGCCCTCGGCAAGCCCGAGCCGACTACGCAACGTCAGATCGGCTTCGGTGGTGGCGATCCCGAGGAAAGGAACTCTTGCCGTCAACGAGGACGGCTCGATCGGGTGCTGGGCAACCGCGGAGGCCGAGCACCCGAGAAATGCGATCGCCAGGAGCGTTATGAAGCGATAGGTTGTTTCCATGCCAAGCCCGAATTGCGAAGACAGTACGTGGGTGGTATGCCGATCAGTTGTAGTTCACTGGTAGGTAATCCAAGGGTACCAGATCAGCCTCTTCGCTAGGTATGTTCCACTCAATGTGCATCCGCCGATCATCGTCGATCATTCGTACGTGCCGAACGACCCAACGTTTCGCCTGTCGCGCGGATGCGGTATCGTCGAGCAAGGCCACTTCCTTGGGCGATTCCATCGACCAAACTTGCTCGATCACTATCGGTTGCGAGGATGTGGGAACGATCGCCGACACGCCGGGGTCGGTCGCCGCGGCCGGCACGTTGGGCGACTCGCCGGGCGAGTCCACCGTCGCGCGGCGATTGGCGAGCATCTCCATCGTCACGCCGATCACCACGGCCACGGAAGCCGCCAGAGCCGCCATTCCCAAAACCCATCGCCCTCTCCGTCGCGGCCGGGTCGACGCCACGCGCCGGTCCAACTCCATCGAGGGACGGCGCAACGGCATCTCCCTCAATAGATGCTCGATTTGCTCGAGATCATCCGAGTCGAGATGATCGTCGCTTGCCCTACCCACGTCGCTCATATCGAATCCCCAAGCCTCTCTTTAATTCGCACTAGGGCGCGCCGATACCGACTGGCCACGGTAGGCAGCGGTTCGCCGAAGATCTCCGCAATCTGTTTGAACGTCAAATTGGCATAAAGCCGCAACACGACCACCTGCTGCTGATCCGGCGACAGTGCATCGACCGCCAGCCGCACCGCCACTTGGCGCTCGGCCTCGATCGCCGCGTCGACCGGACTACTCTGCCTCGCCTCGAATACCGACGTCAGCGACTCCAGCGGCAATTTGCGCCGCCGAGCCTGATCCAACGCCGCATTTCGTACCGCTCCGAACACGTAGGAGACCCGGTTCCCTGCCGGCTCGATCCGTGAACGCCACAGACGCACGAACGCCTCCTGCACTGCATCCTCCGCCCGCTCCGGGCATCGTGTGATTGACAGCGCCAGGGCGTATAGACCTTGTCGATGTTCCCCGTAAATCAGGTCGAGTTCTTCTTGCACCGCAGGGTCTCTACGTGCCTCAGTAATCTACACGGGTACGATAAGGGGTTTTGTGCAATTCGGGAAAGATTCATCCAGCTTGCGGCCGCTCGGGGGGTATTTCTGTGTCCATCAAGCCGCCTGCGTTGGCCGCTGTACATATTTTGGGTGGTATGTAATTGCGTGTCGATCAATACGTACGTCTCCCCCTCTTACGGTTGCCCCTCTGGTGGTGATGGCTGTTTCGGGGTCGCCGGGACCGGACCGAACCGGCCCGCCTGGTAAAGTTGCCAGAATTGGGGCGGCGGCATCAGGTCATTCACCGGGGGTTCTTTGCCGCTGTCGAACTGCGTGCCGAGTTCTCGCAGGCTGGTCATTTTCCGCACGACGTCGACTCCCGCGGTGATATTGCCCGGCGTAAACACCAATCGGGTCAGTTGCTTGCCTGCCAAGGGGGTCAGGTCCGTCACCTTGGTACCGCCGATGTGAAGTCGCTGCAAAATGGGGCTGGTCGCCAGCGGGCTGATGTCCGCGACCTGGGTGTCGGCCAGGGTCAGCGTAAGCAGCGGCACCGTGGCCAGGGGGCTGATGTCGCTGACCGGGGCGCCGTTGAGCCACAGTCCCCGCAAGCCGGTTCCCGCCAGTGGGCTAAGGTCGGTGACCGGCGTGCCGACGAGAAAGAGGTCCTTGACGGGCAGATCGCGAATCGGCCCCAGATCCTTGATCGGAGTGTGGTTCAGTTCCAAGACCTCCAACGGAATATCGGTCAGGCCGCTGAGATCCGTAACGGACGCCTTTTCCAGGGAAAGCGATCTCAAGGGCGTTCCGGCGAGTGGCGAGAAATCGCTGACCGACGTACCGCCCAAGTCCAAATCGACCAGGGTCGTGCCTTTCAACGGACCAATGTCGACGACCTTGGTTCCGCGTAACGAAAGAGCCTGGAGCGGCATCCCGCCCAGCGCATCGATCTTCTCGATCGGGTTTCCTTCCAGCAGCAAGACTTTCAACGGCACGCCCTTAAGAGGCCCAATATCGGCAACACGGCAGCCGGTCAGATCGAGCATCTCCAGTTTCATTCCGGCCAACGAGCCGATCTCGCTGACCGCCGTTTTCTGTAGGTAGAGTTCCCGCAAAGGAGCACCGGCGATCGCCCCCAGATCGGTCACGGCCGTTGCCGAGAGTACCAGCGCTTGCAACGGCATTCCTTGAAGCGGGCTGATGTCGGCCACGGGACATTGGTCCAGCACGAGTTGCTCCAATTTCATTCCCCGAAGCGGGCTGATGTCGGAAATCGGGCAGTTGATAAACTGCACGTAGCGTAGCGGAAGACCCGCCAGCGGACTGATGTCCTTCACGGGCGATTCGGCCACTTGCACGGCGATCACCTGTCCCTCCTGGGCACCCACCTGCGCGCCGCCTTGGAACCCGGGGTTCTTGGCCATCAGCGCTGCGTTGAGTTCTTTCTGGAGTTCCTCCTGTGAGCGGACCACGGGCCCCTCCGGCTGCCGAACCTCCGCGGGTGGGGCTTCATTTTCGGCGGGATTTTCGCCGGGCGATTTCTCGCCGCCGTCCGCCCCGTCGGGCTCTTTTTCGCCGGAGTTCTTGGCCGGCGGCTCCGATTTGGAAACGCTGCTGGACGACGAGCATCCGGCCAGTATGGCCAGAACGAGGGTGGTCGCTACGAGACGAACGGTCCAGTTCAAGGGAAATCTCCTCTGACAGAAACGGGGGCACCCGGCACTGCGTCAGCGGCGCAATCATGCCCGTGGAGCCTGACGCCAACCCGTTTAACGTAGCAGGCTGCCTTTGGCGGGTCAATAAACGCCACGTCAGCACCCCACCTCGGAAGACCCCACCCGAGAGCCGTCCCCCTTGGACACCCGACGCGGTTCGGTTATACAGACGGGTTACTCAAACTGTAAACGGGAGTGAAAAAGGGGGACTGGCTCCGACGGCGAGACGGTCGAATTCTTGCGAAAACGGCTGCCGCGAGGTGCCTGTCCCCTTTTTTCACGCACGAGAGCACCGCACGGGAAAGAGATGATGGATTTTGAAGGAAAAACGGTCTTGGTGACCGGGGCGGCGGGCGCCATTGGCAAGGGGATCGCCACCGGGTTCTGCAACGGAGGGGCGAAAGCCTTTCTGACGGACATTAGCCAGGACGCCGTCGACACGGCCGTCGAAGAGGTCTCCGACGGCGGTGGAAACTGCCGCGGTCTGGCCGCCGACGTGACCCAAGAAGATCAGGTGGCCAGCGTGGTTTCCGCCGCGGCCAAGGCCTTTGGCGACCGGATCGACATCTTGGTCAACGTGGCCGGGATCGTCGGGCAGGGCAGAGTCGAGGATCTCACCGTCGAGGAGTGGGACAAAGTCTTCGCCGTCAACTGCACCGGGTCGTTCCTCTTCATCAAGCACGTCGTCCCCAAGATGAAGGCCAACGGATACGGCAAGATCGTCAACTTCTCGTCGAAGTCGGGCAAGACCGGCTCGGCGCTGATGTGCCACTATTCGGCGGCCAAGGCGGCGATCATCGGCCTGACCCAGGCTCTGGCTTACGAATTGGCCGGCGACGGAATCAATGTGAATTGTCTCTGCCCGGGCATTACCGAGGCGACGGGCGTCTGGGATAGCGTCTCGGCCGGATACATCAAGAATCTCAACCTGCCGGAAGAAGAGGTCATTAAGAAGTTCACGGCCAAGGTCCCGTTGGCCCGGCTGGCCAAGATCAAGGACGTCGTGGCGGTGACGCTGTTTCTCTCCTCGCCCGGCTCCGACTACATGACCGGCCAGGCGATCAACGTGACCGGCGGCCGTGAGATGCACTAACACAGGATTGTAAGACATGTACACGCGAAAAGAAGTAGCGGCGACGCTCGATCATGCGGTTCTCAAGCCTTTCGCCACGGATTCCGACGTGACCGAAGGCTGCACGATGTGTCGCGAGCGGGAAGTGGCGGCCATTTGCGTACGGCCGACCGATGTACCCCTGGCGGCCAAAATCCTCGCCGGCAGCAAGGTCGCGCCCGCGGCGGTTATCGGTTTCCCCCACGGAAGCAACCGCGCGGAGGTCAAGGCCCTGGAGTCGAAGCTGGCCATCGAAGACGGCGCCACCGAACTCGACATGGTGATGAACGTCGGCAAGTTTCTCAGCGGCGATTACGATCTGGTGCAGCGCGACATTGAGGCGGTCGTTGCCGAGGCCAAGCCCAAGAACGTCTGCGTGAAGGTAATCCTCGAAAGCTGCTATCTCTCGCCCGAACAGATCGCCAAGGCCTGCAAGATCGCCGAGGCGGCCGGCGCCGATTACGTCAAGACATCGACCGGATTCGGCGACGGACCGGCCACGCCCGAGGCCATCGACATCATGATCAAGACCGTCGGCCAGACGATGGGCGTGAAGGCTTCCGGTGGCGTTCGCGACTACGAAACGGCGGTCGGCTACCTCAAACAGGGTTGCAAGCGGCTCGGCGTGGCGTCGACGGTCGTGTTGCTCGACGGAGCGCCTGAATGACCACCGAAATGAAGGCGGTCGTGTATCACGCCCCCGGCGACGTGCGCGTGCGGACGCTGCCGATTCCCACCTGTGGCAACGACGAGATTCGCGTCAAGATCGACGCCTGCGCCGTCTGCGGCACCGATCTGAAGGCCTATTTGCACGGCAATCCGCGGATGCAGGCCCCCATCGCCATGGGCCACGAGTTGACCGGGCTGATCGATACGGTCGGCTCCGCGGTTGAGGGGTTTGCCGTCGGCGATCGGATCGTCATGGCCACGTCGATCTCCTGCGGCCAGTGTGCCTACTGCCGGCGCGGGTGGAGCAACCTGTGTGTCGATCTGGCCCCCATGGGGTTCAGCTATCACGGCGGCATGGCCGAGTATACGGTGATCCCCGCACGGGCGCTGGCCAACGGGCACGTCATCAAGGTGCCCGGCGGCGTCAAGGCCGAGCATGCCGCGCTGGCCGAGCCGGTCAGTTGCGCGGTCAACGCGGCCGACAACTGCAACATCCAACAAGGCGACACCGTGGTGGTCGTCGGTGCCGGGCCGATGGGCATCATCAACGCATGCGTGGCCCGGGAGGTCGGCGCGACGAAGATCATCCTCGCCGAGATCAACCAGGCGCGACTCGATCAGGCCGGGCCGTTCGGGTTCGATCGGCTGGTCGACCCAAGTAGCGAAGACCTGACGGCAATCGTGCGGGAAGAGACCGAGGGCATCGGTGCCGACGTGGCCATTGTGGCCGCACCGGCCGCCGCACCGCAAGAACAGGCCGTCGAACTGGTGCGGAAGCGGGGCACCGTCTGTCTGTTCGCCTCGCTACCCGCGTCGAACAAGCTGCTCTCGCTGGACAGTCGGGCCATCCACTACGGCGAGTTGCGCGTGGTCGGCAGCAGCGATTCGACGCCCGAGCACGTTCGCAAGGCGGTCGAGTTGATCGCCGGCGGCTCGCTCCCGGCCGAGCGACTGGCGACGCACGTGTTGCCGTTGGACGGCATTTTTCAGGCTTATGAATTGATGCAAAGCGGCGAGGCGCTCCGCGTGGTGCTGGTGCCGTAGCGTGTTCGTTTAACGCCCAGCCGAAGGCGCCGGCTTATGTGGCGTTCCACCACTGCCAAGAAGAGCCGGCGCCTTCGGCTGGGCGTTAAACGACTCAGAATGGCCAACTCGACCCCCAAACACCGGGCACGAGTGCCCGGGCTAAACATCCATGCTCACGACATTCAAAGATATGCTCGGCCACGCGCGGGCCAATCGTTATGCGGTGCCGGCGTTTAATTGCACCGAGGACGTGATGGTCCGGGCGATCCTGGAAACGGCCGAGGAGTGCCGCGCGCCGGTGATCCTCATGGGCCTGGGTATGGACCTGAAAACCGACGGCGGCAACGGCTGGATCTATCATATCGGTCTGATTCAGGCCGTCGTCGAGCATCACGACATCCCCATCGTGTTGCACCTCGACCATACCGACGACCTGGAACTGATCCGTGCGGCGGTCGATCACGGGTTCTCGTCGGTCATGATCGACGGGTCGAGCCGGCCTTTCGAGGAGAACGTGGCGCTGACCGCCGCGGCGGTCGAAATCGCCCGGCCTGCTGGGGTCGACGTCGAAGGAGAATTGGGACACGTCGGCGGCATGGATTTGGCCGATACACATTGCGAGGATAACGTGCTCACGCTGCCGGACGAAGTGACGCGATTCGTCGAGCAGACGGGCGTCGACGCGTTGGCCGTCTCGATCGGCACGGCACACGGCATTTACCAGTCGAAGCCGACATTGAACATCCAGCGGCTTGCCGAACTCAACGCCGCCAGCCCCGTTCCCCTGGTGTTGCACGGCGGGTCGGGTACGCCCGACGATCAGGTCCAGGAAGCGGTGCGCCACGGGATCTGCAAGATGAACGTTTTCGCCGACGGGCGCATGGCCATGTACCGGGGGCTCAAGGAGGCCGCCACGGCCTTCGATCGCCCCGATCCGCTACCCCGGGACATGTTTGCCCCGGTTAAGCGAGAGTTGCAGAAAGTCGTCGCCGAAAAGATCAAACTGCTTTTCGCCGACGGTCAAGTCGTTTAGAATCGGTATCGTAGCAATCTTGATAGTAGCCATCTCGCTCCGCGAGATGTAGCCTTGAACGCTCTGGGGACTCAAAGGCTACATCTCGCGGAGCGAGATGGCTACTATATCACCGGTCAACCCCTCGGAGGACCCCAGCGATGAAGACGATTTTGATTGCCCCGCGGAAGTACGTCCAAGGTCGAGGAGTGCTCGGCGAACTGGGAGATTACCTGAAGATTCTCGGTAAGAAGGCACTGGTCGTATGGGACGACGTGGTCAAGGGACTCGTCGGCCAGACCGTGCTGGAGAGTATCCAGGGGGCCGGTTTGGAAATGGTCGACGTCGTCTTTTCGGGCGAGGTGACCCAGGCCGAGCGAGAGCGGATCGGTGAGATTGCCAAGGCCGAGGGCGTCGATATCTCGATCGGCGTCGGCGGCGGCAAGGTGCTCGACATCGCCAAGGCCGTGGCCGTGGACCTCAAGCTGGCGATCGTCACCGTTCCCACCATCGCCTCGAACGACTCGCCGACCAGCGCCGCTTCGGTCTGGTACGACGAAGAGCACAACTTCGTCGGGTTCGATTGCTGGCCTTTCAACCCCGATCTCGTGCTGGTCGATAGCCAGGTGATCGCCAATGGACCGGCCCGGGCGTTTGCCGCGGGCATGGGCGACGCCATGTCGACTTGGGTCGAATCGGAAGCCGCCTACAAGACGCGCCCGCTGAATTTGGCCGGCGGTTGCTCGACCCAAGCCGCCTACGCCCTGGCCCAGCTCTGCTTCGAGATCCTCATGGAGCATGGTGTCAACGCCAAACGAGCGGTGGAAATGAATCTCGTGACGCCCGAGGTCGAGAAGGTGATCGAGGCCAACGTCTTGCTTTCCGGGCTGGGCTTCGAGAGCGGTGGGCTGGCCACCGCCCACATGGTCGGCAACTTGCTGTCCAACGTACACGAGTGCAAGGGCCTGATGCACGGCGAGAAGGTGGCGTTCGGGATTGTGACCCAGTTGTGCATGGACGACGAGGTCGACGTCGAGCAGCGGCTGGCGATCATCGATTTCCAGGTCCAGGTCGGTTTGCCGGTCTGTTTTGCCGATTTGAACCTCGCCGGGGTCACCCGCGACCGGCTGGTGCCGATCGCCGACGCATGTGCCGGCGAGGGGTCGCTCTGTGCGAACCACCCGTTTGAGGTTACCTGCGATTCGGTGGTCGACGCCATGCTCGCCGCCGACGCGATGGGCACTCGGCGCAAGAATATGTGGCAAACCGACGAAGAATGAACTATTGTATGTTAGGAACGTGTACCCACCGCAGGTGATGGATCCCCTGTTTTTCCAAGATTTTGCACCCACTTGCCAAGGAGAACTTTGATGTCCTGTAGATGCAACCGATGGTTTCGAGCGGCCCTGGCACTTTCGCTGGCCGCCCTGGTCGGAGTGTCGCCTCTGGCGGCCGCCGAGAAGGACAAGGCGAAAGCCAAGCCCAAGCATTGCAGTAAACCGCTGGCCAAGGCCGAGTTGTTGATGGAACTGCCCGAAAACTGCAACTCGCCCGACGGCATGTGTTTGCTGCCCGACGGCAGCATTATTCTGTCGATGCCCAACGTCAACGACCGATCGCATCCGCCGATGCTGATGAAGATCACGCCGGACAACAAGCTGGAGCCGTTTTGGAAATGCCCGCCGCATCCGAAGACGGGCAAAGCCTGGCCGTTTGGGGTCTGCATCGGGCCGCAGGGCGATCTCT
The DNA here is from genome assembly GCA_013202535.1 of Planctomycetota bacterium. Taxonomy (GTDB): domain Bacteria; phylum Planctomycetota; class Planctomycetia; order Pirellulales; family Thermoguttaceae; genus JABMRP01. Next base: position 106 of record JABMRP010001380.1, on the reverse strand, counting down.
ACGTGGCCGACTTACAGTGGTTTGCCAATCCCGCGGAGCCGGGTTTCAACTCCCGCGTGCTACGCGTTCCCTTGAAGGACGGCAAGCCGGCCGGTGAGCCGGTGGT
>JABMRP010001379.1 GCA_013202535.1 Planctomycetota bacterium | reverse complement strand
GCGCGACGGCGGGCGGCAGTTCGTCTGGCAGAGCGAGCGCGACGGCTGGCGCCATCTCTATCGTGTCTCCCGCGACGGGAAACGCATCGACCCGGTCACACCGGGCGAATACGACGTGGTCGAGTTGCTCCACGTGGACGCGAAGAAAGGGGACCCGTCGAAGAAATGGCTCTATTTTATGGCCTCGCCCGACAATCCGACGCAGCGCTACCTCTACCGCTGTCGCCTCGACGGCACGGATCGGCAGCGGATGACGCCGGAGGATCAGCCCGGTTCGCATGGCTACCGGATCTCGCCCGACGGGCGTTGGGCTATCCACACCAGGTCGTCGTCCGGCTCGCCGCCGGTGATCGATTTGGTCGAACTGCCCGGCCACGCCCGAGTGCGCACACTCGTCAAGAATCGGGAACTGCGCAAGAAGGTCGATCGGCTGAAGCGCCAACCGGTGGAGTTCTTCCGCGTCGATATCGGCAAGGGAGGGATGCTCGACGGTTGGTGCATGAAGCCGTCGGATTTCGACCCGGCCAAGAAGTACCCCTTGCTGGTCTACGTCTACGGCGAGCCGGCCGGGCAGACCGTGCGAGATGGTTGGGGAGGGAAGGGCTACCTGTGGCACCTGATGCTGGCCGAACGCGGCTATCTGGTGATGAGCTTCGACAATCGGGGCACCGCGGCGCCTCGCGGCCGTGCCTGGCGCAAGGCGGCCTATCGCAAGATCGGCATCCTCGCGCCGGCCGATCAGGCGGCCGCGCTGCGCGAGGTTCTCCACCAGCGGAGCTACGTCGACCGCACACGGATCGGCATCTGGGGCTGGAGCGGCGGCGGGTCAATGTCGCTTAACGCGATCTTCAAGTATCCCAAGCTGTACCACACGGCCATGGCCGTGGCCTCGGTGAGCAACCAGCGCTACTACGACACGATCTACCAGGAGCGCTACATGGACCTTCCCGGTGACAACGTCGAGGGATACACCAAGGGCTCGCCGCTGAACTTCGCCCATCGGCTCCAGGGCAATCTGCTACTCGTCCACGGCACGGGCGACGACAATTGCCATTACCAGGCCACCGAAGTGCTGATCGATGAGTTGATTCGTCACAACAAGCAGTTTACCATGATGGCCTATCCGAATCGTTCCCACTCGATCCGCGAAGGCAGCAACACCCAGCGCCACCTTCGCCAGTTGTTAACGAGCTATCTGGAAGAGAATCTGCCGCCGGGCCCCGCGGGCGAGTGACGTAGGGGAGTCGCTTGTGGCATAATATCAACGTGGCCGCGAAACGAAGACCTGTCCCGCAATCCCAGGAGGACATGCCGTGAAACACGCGATCCGTCTCTTCACGTTATTGGCGACAGTTTCGCTCAGCACGAGCGTGACGGCCGAGGAGCTGGCGCCCATCGAGAGCGTCGAAATCAAAGACCGCGCCTTCTCGGTCAATGGAAAGCCGTTCTTCCCGTTGATGATTTGGCTACAGGACGCGAAGAACTTTCCCGCGGCCAAGGCATGTGGCATGAACACGGTGGCCGGCTACTGGCCCGGCTCCAGTGGCACGAAGGACGTGGCCGGGTATCTGGCGCTGGTCGAGAAAGCGGGATTCTACGGAGTCATGCCACGGAGCGACCGTCTCAAGGGGCACTCCCATCTGCTCGGCTACATCCACGGCGACGAACCCGACCTGCCCCGGCAGGTCAACGATGCGGAAATCGTTCCCGCCCAAGGCCTCAAGATCAACCGCGGCGCGCCTCTTTGGAAACTCGTCGACGGCGTGTGGCACAGTTGGTCGGTACTCGATCCGATGGAAGGCGCCAGCCTCACGATTCGGCTCCGACAACCGGTTACCGTCGAGAGCATCGCCGTCTGGGTGACCACCTCGCCCGGGCTGGCCGTGGCCAAGGAGGTGTTCTTCCATGGCGACGCGAAAGAGATTCTGACCGCGACGCTGGAGGTGAAGAAGGGCGAGCAGAAATTCCCGCTGGCCAAGCCGGCAACGTTTCGGGAACTGAAGATTACCGTCCACTCAACGCATCCCGGCCAGCATGCCTGGGGATCGATCGGAGAAATCGCGGCCATGGACGCCAAAGGCCGCAACGTGTTGCTCGCGCCGCCCCGCCATGAACCCCGGGCACAACCCGAGGAAACCCTGGAAGAATATCGGGCCATCAAGCGAACCGATCCTTCGCGGCCGGTGTTTATGACGGTGACCGGGTACTTTCATCCGCAGTTTGGAAAGTGGACCGACGAGCAACGCAAGGCGCTCTACCCGGCGTACGTCGAGGCGACCGACGTGATCGGCTACGACATCTATCCGATCTACGGTTGGAATAAGCCCGAGTGGATCCATCTGGTCAACGATGCCACGGCGCGGCTGACCGAGTTGGCGGGCCCGCGACCCGTGTACGCCTGGATCGAGACGAGCAAGGGCGGCCAGTGGACCGGCCCGCTGGAGAAGCAGGCGGACGTAACGCCCCGCCATATTCGCGCCGAAGTGTGGATGGCGGTCTGCAACGGGGCAACCGGGATCGGCTATTTTACCCATGTCTGGAAACCGAGCTACGACCAGTTCGGCGTGCCGGAGGCAAATCGCAAGGAGATCCGCCGGATCAACGACCAGATCACCCGATTGACCCCGGCGATCATCGGCGGGGAGCCGAGCGGGAAGATGAACGTTCGGGCCGAGGGCGACGTCAAGATCAGTGCCATGACGAAGGTGCATGACGGCCGGCTATACGTGTTTGCGGTCAATTACGATGAGCGACTGAAGCAGGCCGAGGCAACGATCACCG
>JABMRP010001378.1 GCA_013202535.1 Planctomycetota bacterium | reverse complement strand
TCGGCGATCGGCTGGCCCAGGCCAAAGATGCGGATCTTCGTCAGCGGGATACCGACGCGATTCGGCCCGCGCCGATCCTGGATCCACGCCGCCATCCGCCGCTCCAACAGCACCAAATAGGAGGTGCCGCCCATCAGACCGGCGATGACCAGTGCGATCTTCACAAATGCTTCGACGGAAAGTACGAGCATGGGGACGCTTGGTTCGAGTGTCGGTTATTGGTTCGTTGTTTACGTCAATGTCGGGCACAAGTGCCCGGGCTAAACGAGACTATACGGTCGCTTCGCCGGCGGTCGTGCCGTCGGCCAGTAGGTTTCCTTTCAAATCGACGCCCACTTCGGGTATCTCTCCGGCGGCGGCCGCGAATTGGGTAATCGTCGCGGCCATCTCCTGCAATACGGCCGGCGCGTCGTACAGCCCGTCTCTTTCCAGCAGTCGCCAGTACAAACCGCCCTCGACTCGCACGCCACCCGGCGGACGGATCGCCCGGGCTGCCGACTGCAGGCGGTCGTGACGGTTGACATACGAACCGTCGCGCTCGGCAAACGCCGCGCCGGGCAACACGTAACCGGCCCGTTCGGACAAGGGCGAGGCAAACATGTCTTGTACAACCAGCAGATCGGCCTTGGCCAGCCGCGCGGCCGTCGGCTCGTCGATCCAGTCGCTCTTGTATCCAGCGGATACCCAAATGCTACCCATCGTGCTGTTTTCCAACTCGTCGAGCAGCCCTTCGAGCGTTGTTACGCTGCCGGTGAAATGCTCCAGCACGGCCTCAACGCCGCGCCGGTTGGGGCATTTCTCCGCGGCAATGGTGAATCCGCCCGGGAAGGTCTCGTCGGTTCCGATCACGGGCACCGGTCCCAAAGCCAATCGGGCCTCGGGGTCGAGTTGCCTGGCGTAGGTTGCCAGCAGGTAAGCTTCTTCGACGGTCAGATGGGGCGACAGCACGGCGGCCAACCGGCCCGCCTCGCGAAGTCGGCCGTCCAACTCGGTCGCTAGCGACGACCAGTCGACCGTCTCGGTCGAATCGCCCTTGCGACGCGACGGCGCCAAGAGCCGCTTATCGCTGTGAACGTGGGGGTATCCGTAACGGCCGGCGTTGCAGATCCACCACTTGTTGACTTCCAGATTCTCGCGCGGCTTGATCCGGTAAACGCGGTCCTGGTTCTCCTCGGTCCAGATCGAACAGCCCGTCGAGCAGCCAGTGCATACGCCCGCGTGCCGGTTCATGAACCAGACGCGCTGCTTGTAGAGAAAATCCTTGTCGCCCAACGCACCCACCGGGCAAAGGTCGACGACGTTGCCCGAGAGGTTGTTGTCCAGCGGGAAGCCGGGGACGACGTCGATCTCCGTATGCGACCCCCGGCCGACCATCATCAGTTCGGCCGTGCCGGTGATCTCGCGAGTAAACCGCACGCACCGCGAGCAGTTGATACATCGGTCGACGAACAGGGTGACCGTGGGCCCCACGTCGCGCCGGCGGCTGGTAAACGGGCGGACGTCGGCCCGGCGCTCGTCCTGGCCGTACTGGAAGTGATAGTCTTGCAGCAGGCATTCGCCCGCTTTGTCGCAGATGGGGCAATCGATCGGATGGTTCAGCAGCAGATCCTCTTCGACCATCGCCCGGGCGTGTTGCACTTTCTCGCTGTTGGTCACAAACACGCTGCCGTCCTTGGCCGGAGTCTGGCAGCCGGGCACGAGCTTGGGGATCATCGAGATCTCGCCCGTTTGCGGATCGCGCGAGCCGGCCTCGATCAAGCACATCCGACAGCTACCGGCCACCGACAACCCCGGATGCCAACAGTAATGCGGCACCTCGATCCCCGCCCGCGCCGCCGCCTGCACGGCATTGAGCCGCAGCTCGTCGGGAATCTCGATCTGTTGTCCGTCGATCGTAACCGTGGCCATGGGGAGTTGTCGATTGAGAGTTGTTGGTTGTCGGTTATCAGGTCATTGCCGCGACCGCTTCGGTGACGGCGTATCCTTGCGGATTCGTCCGCTTAATAAACTCCTCCAGCTCGTCGCGAAACTTGCGTATCGCCGTCTTGATCGGCCAGGCGGCTCCGTCGGACAACCCGCAGATCGTCGTGCCCGGGATGATACCGATGGAATCGCCGATCTCCAGCAGTAGATCGAGATCCTTGATCCGTCCCCGGCCCGCCTTGATCCGCTCGGTCATCGCCAGGGCCCAATGCGTGCCCTGGCGGCAGGGCGTACATTGGCCGCAGCTTTC
>JABMRP010001377.1 GCA_013202535.1 Planctomycetota bacterium | reverse complement strand
TGGGCCCCCAGACCCTCACCGTGGGTAGTCCCATGCCCTACGAAGAAGACCCGAGTCTATGGGCGACGTTGGAGTTGGATCGGACGGGCGTTTAGCGTCTTCGTACATCGGTATCTGCCGCCGTGTGAGCAAGTTCGTTTAACGCCCAGCCGAAGGCGCCGGCTCATACGACGCTGAAAGAGCGTAAGGCCGGCGCCTGCGGCTGGGCGTTAAACGAACATGAGGATCGAAGTGTCCTCACTCAGAACTCGATTCGGCGGAACGTGCGAAAGCCGTTATGTAGTGGAAACACGATAGCCAGGATCCCCCGCGGGAGACTGGTGTCGGCGACGACCCAAAATGCGGTCAAACCGGTCTTGACTCACTCGCCAGGATTGAGTAATTGGACAATGCCACTTTCACCCCTTCCCTACCGGCCCTGTGCCTCTTCTTGCGAAAAGCCTTTGCCATGAAAGACACGTTTCGAGTATCCGTTGCCTTGCTGCTGACATCGCTCTCCATTTCTTCGGCACGTGCGACGGACCTGTACTTCGGCGATCTGGAGAAGGTCTCCCCCAACGGCCGTTACTGGCTCACCGCACGATCGCCCGACAACGCAGGCCCGGCTCGGTCGAAGCCCTTCCAATCAGACTTCGTCTACGTGATGCGGGATACGGTAGCCAAACGGGTTCTCTGGACCAAGAAACAACCGGGTAGACGCGCGTCGGGTTTGTCTGACGAGGGTTCTCCGGTTAATCTTCTCGTGCTTGACGACGGGTGGGCGATCCTCTGGTTGAGAGGGTATGAGTTGATCGCCGTCAGCCCGCGGGGGGAGGAGACCGCGAAGATCAGTATTCTCTATGACGCTTTCTCCGAGGAAGAGCGCAAAGCCCACATCGATTGGACCACGGCCGGCCCCATGTGGGACTCGTCGTACCACTACTGCGCCTCCTATCGGGGAAGCCCCTACTTTGTCGTGTGTACTGCGTGGCGCCACCGGGTCATCTTCGACATGGCTCGCGGGCAGTTGGTCGTCGACGCAGGCCCCATAAAAGAAGTGCTCAACCGGGTCGAGCATGGATTCGATCGCCCTTATCCCGAAACGCACGATCCAACACGCCGGGCCCCGGCACGGCCCTTTGATCCGCGTAATCCCAGGCAGGCCGACAGGACAAGCCTTCCCCCACTTCTCCCGAGGTGAAGCGTCGGATAGGCGATTGACCCGGTTTGTTCGCGAGCCGATCACAAACGCAAAGCGTAAGCGAGAACAAGAAAGGGACAGGCATTATCCTGATACGCCCTTGTTTCTTGGGGGGTTGGCAAGGGCGGGCAAGCCGCCCATGGCACCCGTGCGAGCAAGCAGTGCCACACACTACGGCGAAACTTTTCCATCTTGCCCTGCTTTGCCGTCTTTCGTACAATCCCCGGCGCTATGAAAGCGTCACGGACGACTGTCGGACTGCTTCTGCTGGCCACGCTTGCGCTGGGGCTGCGCGTGGGGGTCGTGCTGGCGCTGCGGTCGGAGCATGCGGCGCCGATCTCTTACGAGCATGGGCGGATCGCCGAGAACCTGTTGGCCGGGCGAGGGTTCTCGATCGAATTTCTGGGCACCGAAGGGCCCACGTCGCAGCAGGCCCCGTTTTATCCGTTTCTGCTGGCCGGTGTTTACGGTTGCCTGGGGGTCGCCACGCCCGAGGCCGTGCTGACCGTGCAGTTGCTCCAGTGCGCGGTGGGCACGCTGCTGGTGCTTACGGTGGCGTGGCTGGGGTGGTCGCTGCTGCCCGATCGGCCCAGCGTCGGATGGCTGGCCGGGGTGGGCGCGGCCGTCTTTCCTACCCATCTCTACATGGTCACCCATCTGCAAGTCGTACTCTGGGCGGCGCTGCTGCTGACGACGCTCTTGGCCGTGGTTGTTTCACCCCGATGGCAAAGAACGTGGGCCGGGGCCCTGTTGGCCGGATGTCTCTCCGGCGCGCTGCTGATGGTCGAGCCGATTTTGGCGCTGGCTTTGCCGATCTGCGCGGTAGCCTTCTGGTTGGCCGAGGATTCCGGGCGCTGGCGCGATCGATGGCGGGTTGCCGTGCTGGGGCGCGTCGCGCTGATGGCCGGGGTGGCCGCGCTGATTATCGCACCCTGGCTGATCCGCAATCGGCTGGTTCACGGGCGGTTTGTTTTCGTCAAGTCGTCGTTCGGCTACGCGTTCTGGCAGGGCAACAATCCATCGAGTTGGGGAACCGACAAAATCCCCAAGCCGTCGGCCGAGATACTGCGACGCGACCATGACGGGACACTCAGCGGCATCGATCGGGCGATGTGGGAAGCGCGCCACGAAACGCTCTACATCGACGACGTCTTGCTCAAACCGACCGGCTACGCCGAATTCGCCGGCCTCGGCGAGCCGGAGCGCAGCGATCTGCTGGGCCGTCGCGCGTGGACGTTCATCCGCAATCATCCCGACCGATATGCCGGGCTCTGCGTGCAGCGCCTCCGCTATTTTCTTCTTTTCGACGAAACGAACCCCAAGGCGGCCAACCGCTTGTATCGGCTGACGACGGTCGTCTGGCTGGTGTTGGCGCTGGTGGGATTGGCGGCCTCGTGTGGCCGGTGGAGGCAACTGTGGCCGACTTGTGCGGTTTTTGCCGCCGTGACGCTCTTTCACTCGCTGGTGATCGTCTCCACCCGATTCCGAATCCCGCTGGAACCGATGGCCATGGTCTGGGCGGCGTCCGCGCTGGCACCCCTGTTGGTGCATTTGCGCCTGAAACGACCGGCCCGATCCGAGTCGGCACGCGCCGGCGAGATTCCGTCGCCCCATCGGCACGGGATCCCCAGGCCCCATTTCCGGCTCTCGCGGCGCACTCGCGTCTGAGCAAATGTCCCGCTCTGCCGAAGGCATTGTAAGATAAAGCCTACCGCACCGCCGATCCGGCGAACGCCTTCCACCGCTTTTCCAGCTTCTCGGCATCCGGCAAACCCTGATGCACGAGCACGCCGTACCGCAGGGTCAGGCTCTTGCCGGCCGGGAGCGTGTAATCTTCCTTGCACGTGAACGACGGATTCAAGTAAGGGTAGTGACCCCGGGTTTGCCAAAGCGATGGATGGCGCGGATTGTCGGGGTGATCGAAGATGGCGACGCCGGCCTCCTGATCGCCCGGCGCGGTTCCCCGATAGGCCACCCAACGCGCGGCCCGGCCGTTGCTGTCGGCTTGGTGTTCGCTATCGAAGAACGTCCACCCGGGCTTTCCCTTGGCCGGATCGCCGCAGCACTCGGCCGCCAGGCGAATCGCAAAGCCCCCGTACGAATTCCGGTTGAAGACCACGTCCCGGTCTCCCGCCGGAGTAAACGTCGCCTGCCAGTCGATCAGGTAGGTTCCCGACGCCTCCGGCGCGCCGACGATGATGACGCGATCTTCCATCACCACCGGCGGCCGATCCGGCAGATGGTAAGCGATGGTCGCATGGATCCGGGCGGAGCCGTCGTCGTTGTGGCTGACTTCCACTTTGACCGGATCGGTTCCCAACTGGTTCTGCTCCCAGAAGTTCACCCCGTCGATCGCCTTCCACGACCACCACAGTGCGCGGTGCCAGGTATGATCGTTCTTGGGATAGTCCGCGGGAAAGGGACACGGGCGCGTCAACTCGGTCCCATCGATCAAGCCGATCCGCATGAACGGTTTGCCCATCTTTCGGTCATGTACGTGCTGCCATACAACCTGCCCATGATTGAGCAGGGCGACCGACGTTTCCGTTTGCCGCCAGGAGAAGTCCGGCTTGGCCTCGTCCGCCGGCGATTGCGCCGGGATCGAGGCGACGGCGGACATCAGGAAGAAGAGCGAAAGCAGGATGGGACGGGTCATGGGATACTCCTTCTGGGAATTGAAGACGTTTTGCCAAGACCCATTCTAACATCAGCCGCCCCAAGTTTCCTCCCCGCGGAGACTTCGTTCCCACGGAGAGCATGGTGTGCGCATGATCCGACCGAATTGAATCGCTGACCGTTGCCGTTTCATCTTCGGGCGAGACCTCTTCCCATTCGGACGAGTCCACGGCCGGGATGCCTGCCCCCGCATCCCGACCGCGGTTGCCGCATTTGACTGCCCGCGACTTCTACACCAGCATCAGGGCCAGATCGTCGACCAGGCTTTCGGTCAAGGGGTCGGTCTCGTCGTCGTCCGACGCATCGAGGTCGAACCAGGACAGCAGGGCCAGGTCGGCGGCGGTGGCCGAGGCCGGGCTCGTTCCGCCGGCCACGATTTGGACGTTGTCGACGTTGGCGTCTTCGCGGGATCCGCTTACTTTCGCGCGGAAGCGAATCTGGAAGTCGGCGGCCATGTAGGAGCTGACGTCGATGGTCTCTTGATGCCAGGTATTCTCGGCGTCAACGTTGCCTCGGAGCCGGGCCAACTCGTGCCAGGTTCCGTCGTACACGTCCAGGGCCAGATACTCGCCCGTGTCGTAACCTTTTTCGATCAGCCAGTCGAAGGTGAGCGTGGCGGTGCCGTAAGCGGTGAGATCAATCGGCGCGGCCATGGTCAGAGTCGCGTCGGTGGCCGACCCGTCGACTTCGGCCGAGTAGGAGCCGTCGGTTGCGCGTTGGGTCGAGGTGAACCAGTCGTTTTGACTGTCTTCGGCCCACTGACCATTCCACTGACCGGCTTCAAAACTATCGGAGAAGACCACGGTTTCGGCGGAGTTGACCGCGATCGACACGGTGGCCACGTCCGAGTTGGCCGTGCCGTCATTGGCCATGTAGGTAAAGCTGTCGGCGCCGCTGAAGCCGTCATTGGGCGTGTAGGCGAATGACCCGTCGGGATTGAGTGTCAACTCGCCGTTGGCCGGTCCGGCGACAAGCGATGCGGAGAGTGCATCCTCGTCGACGTCGCTGTCATTGGCCAGCACTCCGGCGTCATCCACGTTGAGGGTGTCGTTTTGATTCACGCGGTAGGCATCATCATCCATCGCCACCGGGGCGTCGTTCACCGAGTTGACGGTGAGCAACACGGTTGCCACGTTCGAGTCGGCCATTCCGTCATTGGCCTTGTACGTGAAGCTATCCGTGCCGTTGAAATTGGCGTCCGGATCGTACGTAAACGAGCCGTCGGTGTTCAACGTCAGCGAGCCGTCGGTGGGAGCGGTTACCAGCACGGCGTTTAGCGGATCGCCGTCCGCGTCGGTATCGTTCCCCAAGACACCAGGGGCAGTGACACTAAGGGCGGTGTCTTCGTTCAACGTGTGGATGTCGCCGAAGGCCGCGGGCGCATTGTTGACCCGATTGACGGTGATCGTGACCGTGGCCACGTTGGAGTCCAGATCGCCGTCGTTGGCCGTGTAGGTGAACGTGTCGGTGCCGAAGAAACTGGGATTGGGAGTGTAGTCGAACGATCCGTCGGTGCCCAGGGTCAGCGAGCCGTTCGTGGGTCCGCTATCCAACACGGCCGAAAGAGTATCGCCATCGGGGTCAGTATCGTTGGCCAGCACGCCGGGCAGTGTCACGTTCAACGGGGTGTCCTGGTCGCCGATGTACGTGTCGTCACCGGCCACGGGGGCGTCATCCACCGAATCGATGGTAATCGACACGACGGCCGTGTTGCTGTAATCGGCGCCGTCAAAAGCCCGATAGGTGAAGCTATCGGCTCCGTTGAAGTCCGCGTCTGGGGTGTAAGTAAACGACCCGTCGGCGCTCAGTGCGAGTGTGCCGTCGGTCGGACCGGTCAGCAAGGAAGCCGTCAGTGGATCACCGTCCGCATCGGTGTCGTCCGTCAAGACGCCAGGCTCCGCCACATTCAGGCTCCCGTCTTCCGCCACGCTGTAGGTATTGTCCACGGCAACCGGCGCCACATTCGACGGGCCGGCCAGACTGGTGGCGATCAGTTGGACGTTGTCCACATTGGCGTCTTCGCGAGAACCGCTCACCTGGGCGCGGAAGCGGATCTTGAAGTCACCCGTCAGATAGGCCGGATCGACGTCGATTGTTTCGTTGTGCCAAGTGTTCTCCTGATCGACGTTTCCGTCGAGCCGCTCAATTTCGGTCCAGTTGGAGCCGTCGGTCGAGAAGTCCAGCGCCAGGTACTCTCCCGAGTCGAACCCGCTCTCGATGTACCAGTCGAACGTGAGTTCGGCGCTGCCGTAGGGCGTCATGTCGACGGGTTGGGCCATGGTGAGCGTCGCATTGGTCGCACCGCCGTCCACTTCGGCCGAGTAGCTGCCGTCGGTTTCGCGTTGGGTTGAGGTGAACCAATCGTTTTGGCTGTCTTCGACCCACTTGCCGTCCCACTGGCCATTTTCGAAGCTGTCGGAGAAGAGTTTGATCGCTTCAACGCGGTTGCCGAAGTCCAGGCCAGTGAGATTGCCTCCGTCAGCCAGCGTGGCCGAGTGCGTTCCGTCGCCGCCGGGTGCCGTCTGGGTGTAGCCGGGTTGCACGATTTCGCGGACCTCGTAGGTACCTGTCTCCAAGCCGGTGAACGTGTATTCTCCCTGGGAATTGGTCGCAGCTATCGCGGGGACCTCAAATGCGTACGCCGCACCGCCGGAATCCGAGGTCGGCCTTGTTGCCGCGACCCAGAGTTGATCGTCGAGAGCCGTCATGGCTCTGCCGAAATAGGCTTCATCCGAGGGCGCCGGCTCAACAAGAGTATCCACGAGGGCTCCACTGCTGGGGTCAAACAGATAGACGACTCCCCCATTTTCCCCGAAGGTATCGTCGTTTCTTGCACCAATCGCCACCAGATCGCCCACAAAAGATAGGGCCGAGCCGAATAGGTCACTCTCGTGTGGGGACGGATTCAGGAATGTGTGGAGCAGGTCGCCCGTTGTGCTGTCAAACAAATAGGCAGCGCCGGCATCCGTTCCTCCCTCGTCGTCGTACCAAGCGCTGATTAGTACATGTTCGCCTGATGCGGCGATTCGACGACCGAACTGATCACCAGCCTCGGGTGTGGGGTTGTCAATTACCCCACTTAACTGGCCCGCGTTATCGAACATGTACACGGTGCCGGTATCCGTCGCGCCCGCGTCGTCAAGGTGGGCCGCAATGAAGATCTTGTCACCGGAAGCGGCCGCTGCATCGCCGAAATTGTCGTAGTCCATCGGGAATGGATTCAGAAACGTGTGCAACAATGTGCCTGACGGGTCGAAGAGGTAGACCGCACCGGCGTCGACGGCCCCCAGATCCTCGCCGTGGGCGCCAATCAAGACATTATTCGATGCCCAAATCACTGGCTGGCCGAAGTCATCGCGGCCATCTTGACCAATCTCGGGATTAGGGTTGTGGAATATCGCGAGTTGACTTCCGTCGACATCGTATAGATAGGCGATGCCGGCATCCATGCCGTCCGTGTCGTCTAGCGGAGCACCAATGACGACTTTCCCGTCCGCTGCCGCGACGGACTTACCGAACCGATCATCGGTGTCCGCGGAAGGATTGATGATCGACTGCTGCAGCGCTCCCGTCGCCGCGTCGAACACGAACACAGAACCCGTGGCTGGCCCGCCTGCATCATCATATTGGTCGCCAATTACGAGGTTGCTCCCGGAGCCGGAAATGGAAAAGCCGAATTTCTCCGATGCTCTCGGCGTAGGGTCCGGAATCGTCAGCAGAGGCGCCGGCGCATCGCCCTGTTCGAGGACGACGGTCCAATCGGCCAATCCCACTTCACCCGCATCCTGAACGCCGTCCGCGTCGAGATCCTCGAAGACGGTGCCGGCAATCGAGCCCACTGCGAGCAACGTCCGCTGCTCCAGCGGCTCACAACGGAGTCGACGGCCCCGTAGCGTGCTTCGGGATACCATTGCGGCACGTTTGCCTCGGACGGACCGGGAGTGGGTGAGGGCCCTTTGGATCGAGGGGAAGAACATGATCTGGTCTCCTTTGGAATTTGCTGGATAGCGGTTTGTGGTATACTTCAAACGGCCATCGCCCCGAGCGCGCAAAACGAGCGCCCGCGGGCGTTGCCGGGGCCGGTGAGGAACTTGGTTGCACCCTGGGGCCTCACCGGCCGCCTTTTTGTAATCGTAGAGTGCGTCGCGACGCACCATGAACCTTTTTTGTAG
>JABMRP010001376.1 GCA_013202535.1 Planctomycetota bacterium | reverse complement strand
TGGCCCCGCTGGCCGTACGGTCGGCCGAACGGGCGGCCCAACACGCGGCGGCCGAGGCGCGGCTGGCCGATTCGGTCCGCTACCTGGCCTCCGACGAGTTGCAGGGACGTGGGCTGGGCACCAAGGGGCTCGATGTGGCCGCGGGGTTCATTGCCCGGCAGTTTGCCGATGCGGGAGTTCGCACCGATCTCTTCGACGATCAGGCATTCCAGGAATTCGCCGCACCGAGCGTCGCCTCGCTGGGGCCCGACAACCGGCTGAAGCTGGTCGGGCCCGGCAAATGTGCCGGGGAGCGGGCCGTGGAGATCGATCTTGCCGTGGCGAAAGAATATCGGCCGCTGGCGATGAGCGGATCGGGCACCTTCGACCTGCCCCTGGTATTCGTTGGCTATGGCATCACCACGGAGGACGAGAAATACGACGATTACGCGGGGATCGACGCCAAGGGCAAGGCCGTGGTCGTGCTGCGGCACGAACCCGAGCGAGACAACCCCAAAAGCGTCTTCAACGGCAGCAAAGACTCGAAATACGCGCCATTGCAGGCCAAGGTGGCCAACGCCCTGAAACACGGCGCTGCGGCGATCGTGTTTTGCACCGGGCAGTTCGAAATCGATCGTAATCTGGCCCGTGTGCGTCAACGACTCGAGAAGACCCGGGCCGAACTGGAGAAGGCCGAGGCCGAACTCCAGAAGCGTGAACCGAAGAACAGTGAACCAGAGAATAGGGGCCCGTTGACGCCCCAAGACACGAAAACCGGCCAACAGCGCGTCGAGGTGCTTCGCCGACGGGTGGAGGCCTTCGAGAAGACGCTTGAGTCGGCCGATGATCCGGAGGTCTCCTTTACCCACGGCGGACCGGCACCGGCCGAGGGTGAACTGCCCGTGGTGCATTGCCGACGGGTTCCACTGGAGCGGGTTTTCGACACGGCCGTGAAGACGGATCTGGCAACCTTGGAGAAGCGTATCGACGAGGGCCCGGCACCGTGCAGCCATCCCCTGAAAGGGTGGCGCCTGATCGGTCAGGTCGACGTCCGCCGCAGTCAGCCACAGATTAAGAACGTGGTCGCCGTGCTCCCGGGCGAAGGGCCGCTGGCCGACGAAACGATCGTTCTGGGAGCCCATTACGATCATGTGGGCTGGGGAAGTACCGCCGGATCGCTGCCCAAGGAGAGAGTCGTTTGCAACGGGGCCGACGACAACGCCTCGGGCGTGGCCGTGCTGGTCGAAGTGGCCCGCCGGTTGGCCGAGCGGCCGGAGAAACTACCCCGACGGATCGTCTTTATCGCCTTTGCCGGGGAAGAGCGGGGAATGCTGGGTAGCGCACACTACGTGAAGAATCCCTCCTTCCCGCTGGAAAAGACCGTGGCCATGCTCAATCTCGACATGGTTGGCCGGCTGCGGGATAGCGGGCTGATGATCTCGGGGCTGGGCAGCGCCGAGGCATTGCCCTCATTGGTCGACCGGTTGAACCAACAGCATAAGTTCGCGTTGCGGAAGGTCGACGGCGGAGGCGGGGCGAGCGATCATGCTTCGTTTCTGCGGCAGAAGATACCGGCTATGCACTTCTGCACCGGTCTCCATGCCGATTACCATCGCCCCAGCGACGACTTCGAGAAGATCAACGTGCCGGGGATGTGTCGCGTTGCCGATCTGGCCGTCGACATGACGGTGGCTTTGGCCCAACTTCCCCAGCGGCCAGAGTTTACGGCTGCCAAGCCCGGAAGTGGGGGACGTTCGGATCGACCCGTTTTGGGTATCCGACCGGACCTCGGCCATGGGGAGGCCGGCGTGGCCATTGCCGGTCTGGCACCCGGCGGACCCGCCGAGAAGGCCGGATTGCAGATCGGCGACGTCATCTTGCGGCTCGACAAGACACAGATCGGCAGCCTGGACGACCTGCTCAAAGCGTTGGCGGGTCACAAGGCGGGCGATCGCGTGTCGGTCACCGTAAGCCGAGGAGGCAAGGATGTCGCCGTGGACCTGAAGCTATCCCCTCGCGAGTAGGGTTAGAATCGGTCGTCTTTGCCGACTGGGTGGTTTTTGCGGGTTTTTCCTGAGGCTGGGGGGCCTGAAACTCCGATAGTCGGTAGCATCCGGCTGCGCGTCCCGGCCGTCGCGCCGTACCCGATACAACTGGTCTTTACCTGAGGGCCGGTTCTCGGCACAATACCGCGTCGAACAAGTCCTTTCCCGACCCTGTTTCCAATCCCGCGGGGCGTGCGTCCATGTGAGCGACACGCCGGTCATGGAAGATCACGCGTAAGAGCAAGGAGTGCCCAAAGGTGAGAAAGTTCCAGTTGATAGCCGCCGTGTTGATCGGTGCGGTCATTGTCGGTGTGCTCGGTAGTGCTCTGGCGGCTCAGGGCCCCAGTGCGCCGGTCGTTCCCTTGGACCGCTATCCATCGAAAATCGCCGTGCTGAATCTGGCGGAGGTATTCGAGGAGGATCCACAGTTCAAGACCCTGACCGATCAACTCAAGGCCCAGGTGAAGGACGCCGAGGCGAAAGTCAACACCGAACGCGAGCAGATCACTTCGCTGATCGGACAACTCAAGGACCTCACGCCCGGTACGGCGAACTTCCGGACCATGGAAGAACAGATCGCAAAGCGCCGCTCGGACCTCGAGTTCCAGGTGAAGCGACAGCAGCGGGATTTCATGCAATACCAGGGTAGAATCTACCAGGACATCTACTCCCAGATTCAACAAGAGGTCAACGCTTATGCCCGGCAGCAGGGCATCGATCTGGTGTTGCGGTACAGTCAGGCTCCCATCGACCTGAACAATCCGAACACCGTGTTGGAAAACATCAATCGGCAGGTCGTATGGTACGGTCCGCACCGGGACATCACGACGACGATTATCCGGAATCTGGCTTTGCGGCGGATTGACCCGCGTAATACCGGCGGGGCCGCGGCCGCGACGGTGGGAAGCCGGCAGGCGGTTCCCGGGCGTGCGACGAATTATCAACGATAGGCGGCCTGCCCAGGGATTGCGCCCGGCGGCCGGATTGGCACCGGGTACGAGGGGCACTTTTCAAGTCACGGATGACTGGTACTGCCTGATGCATTCTTTTCGGCGCCAGCGCACGATCGGCGGAACCGCGGTGGTCGAGGGTTTCGGCTACTGGAGCGGCCGGGACGTCCGCGTGGAGTTTCATCCCGCGCCCGCCCATGCGGGCATTGTGTTCGTGCGCACCGATCTGCCCGGCACTCAGCGCGTGGCGGCGATGGTCGGCAACCGGATCGAAGTTGCCTTCCGCACCTCGCTGCGCTTCGGCGATGCCGACGTCCACATGGTCGAGCATATGATGGCCGCTCTGGGCGGTCTTCGGATCGACAATTGCGAGGTTCGGGTGGATCAGCCGGAGATGCCCGGCTGCGACGGATCGAGCCAGGCGTTCGTCGAGGCGTTGGACACCGCGGGGATCGTCGAACAGGCCGCATGGCGGAAGAGTTGCACGGTGGATCGGGTGTTCCGGCGAGGTGACGCTCATAGCTGGATCGAGGCACGCCCCGCCGCGCCGGACGAACTGGTACTCAGCTATCAACTCGACTACGGCCCGGACAACGCCATCGGCCGCCAGGAATTCTCACTGGTGGTTACCCCGGAGAGTTTTCGCCGGGAGTTGGCCGCCAGCCGAACGTTTATGCTCCGGCACGAAGCCGAGCAATTCCGAGCCCAAGGGCTGGGGCAGCGAACCACGTTTGCCGATCTGTTGGTCTTCGACGTCGACGGCCCGATCGACAACACGCTGCGTTTTGCCGACGAGTGCGCCCGTCACAAGCTGCTCGACATGGTGGGGGACCTGGCGCTGGCCGAAAGTGATCCGTTGGGCCGCTTCGACGCTTACTGTAGCGGCCACCGCCTCAACGCGGAACTGGTTCGAGGACTATTGTGCGAGGATGATCTCGATCAACCGGCACGCCGGAGCGCTTGAACCGGCCGCTACGATCGCCTCGCGGAGGTGCAGCACGACCATGACCGTTCGCATTGCCTCCAACGCCTGCGTCGATCCCCAAGCCCAACTCGACTTCAACGTCGAAATCGGGCCCTTCTGTACCGTCGGGCCCGCCGTGCGAATCGGCAGCGACACGCGGCTGCTTGGCAACGTGACCGTGACGGGAAACGTCACGATCGGCCGCGGCAACACGATCCATCCCGGTGCGGTCCTCGGCGGCGAACCCCAAGACACCAGCTACCGCGGCGCCGATACCCGCGTGACCGTCGGCGACGACAACGTGATCCGCGAGTGCGTGACGATCAATCGGGCGTCGGAGAAAGAGGAGGGCGTCACCACGGTGGGCAGCCACAACTTCTTCATGGC
>JABMRP010001375.1 GCA_013202535.1 Planctomycetota bacterium | reverse complement strand
TTATGACCGGCCTGAGAGCCTCAACGACCGGCATTTACGGCAACAAAGCCTGGTTCCGCGACATACCCAAGTACAAGAATTGGGAGACCATCCCGCAATACTTCCGCAAGCACGGCTACATGGCCGCCGGTGGCGGCAAGCTGTATCACATGCCGGACGGCAAATTCTCAGATCCGATCGCATGGGACAAGCGATACTCAACCAAGATGGGAACGCCGTTTCCGCCTCTGGAGAGACGTTATCAACATGGTATGCACGACAAGTTCTCCAACGAAATCCTGCAGCGGCTGATAGACTGGGGGCCGATTGAGCAATCCACGGAAGAGACGAACGACTGGAGGACCGCGCACCTGGCAGCCGAGTTCTTACAGCAGGAACACGACAAACCCTTTTTCCTGGGATGCGGGATCTATCATCCGCATTTGCCCTGGTATGTGCCAAGGGAATATTTTGACCTACACCCGCTGGAAACGATCCGGTTGCCTACTCGCAAGGAGAATGACTTGGATGACGTCCCGCCCATAGGCCGCAGGATGGCGGGAACAGATTTCAATATCATCAAGGAACACGGGCAATGGAAAAATGCCGTGCAGGGCCGTCTGGCTTCCTGTTCCTTTGCCGATGCCTGCGTGGGACACGTTCTCAGCGCATTGGAGAAAAGGTAACAGCATGAACATGTCGTCGACACTTCTTGCCGCGTTCGTCGTCACCGTGTCTCTCGCCACACCTCTGCGTTCAGTGGAACTGCCCCCGGAACTGCCGCTCTGGGAAAAGGGATCGCCGGACCGGACGATTCGACACGATGTCGAAGAGCAGGTCCGATCCCACAAGGCGCCACCTGGATCGCCGTCCGGATTGAATCGCGCATTCAGTTCCGTCTCGTCACCCACCTACAGTATCCACCGGCCCCGAGATCCGAACGGCGTGGGTTTGGTGATTTGCCCTGGCGGCGGTTTTCGCGATGTTTGGATTGATCGCGAAGGACACGATTTGGCGATCTGGCTGAAGGATCACAACGTAACGTCCCTCGTCTTGAAGTATCGAACGCGCGTGAACGACGGCGAGGATTGGACGCCCCCATGGCCGGACTACCAACGCGCCGTTCAAGCCGACGGCAGACAGGCCATTCGCATTCTCAGGAAACAGGCGTCGGACCTTGGCCTTCAGCCGAATAAGATCGGCATCTGCGGCTTCTCGGCCGGCGGCCACCTCGCGATAAGCTGTTCGCTCTACCCCGAGCCCAAGCTGCCGGAAACCGAAGTCAGCGGAATGCCGGACTTTGCCGGCCTGTTCTATCCGGGCATTCCCGATGAGGCGGGCCAAACCATAGAAAGCCGCACGGCCCCCGAGTCGGCAACACCAGGCATCTGCCCGATGTTCATCGTGAACGCTCGCGTTGACAAGCTGACTCCCGCGGACAGGTGCATCGATTTCTACGCAGCGCTACTCAGAGGCGGAGTCAATGCGGAGCTTCATGTATTCGGCAAGGGTTCTCATGGCTTTGGCATGGGCCATGGCCGAGGAGAATCGGCCGCACTTTGGCCGACCAGTTTTACTGCTTGGCTCCATGATTCCAAAATCATCCACAATTGAAAACAACTACGGTTCTCTTTGGCACACTTTGTTCGGGAATCACAGATGCTCATCAGAAGATCGTTCCAAGTCGGTGGTCAGTCCGTTTGCGGCAGGTTACTCACGGTCCCTCTGGGTTTTTGCTGTTTTCTGTGGCTGGCGAGTCAGATTCAGGCTCAGCCGTTCGATGAACTGAAGCTGAAGAACTGGCACCAATGGCGTGGGCCGGAAGCCAATGGTGTTTCGAAAACGGCGACGCCGCCGATCGAGTGGGGCGAAGGAAAGAACATCAGATGGAAAGTCCCTATCGACGGCAATGGCAACTCAACCCCGATCATCTGGGGCAACAAGGTCTTTCTGCTGACGGCCATCGACACCGGCAAAGTCGACCCCTCGCTTCCGAAACCGGAAGATCAACCGGAACGAGTCTTCGGGATCAAGTACCCAAACACGGTCTACGCATTCCTCGTACTGTGTCTCGATCGCAACAGTGGCAAAGAGCTCTGGCGTCGGACGGCGACCCAATGCATTCCACACGAAGGCCATCACGGCGACAACAACTTCGCTTCTGCCTCACCCACGACCGACGGCGAGCGACTCTATTGCTGGTTCGGTTCTGCGGGTCTTTTCTGTTACGACCTCGACGGCGAGAAACTGTGGGATCGCGACCTTGGCAAGGCGTTTATGGGGGCCAGTTTGGGCGAAGGATGCTCCCCCGTGGTGCACGGTGGCAGATTGGTCATTGTTCGCGATCAGCAGCGGCAATCGACCGTCGAAGCGCTCGACGCAAAGACCGGCGAATCGCGATGGAAGGCGGATCGCGATGAACCCAATGCGTGGGCGACTCCCAAGGTCCTGCACCACGGTGATAAAACACAGGTCGTCACGGCCGCGTCGAACATGGTTCGCAGCTATGACCTGAATGACGGCCGTATCATCTGGCAATGCAGCGGTCTGACCGGCAATGTGATTCCATCGCCCGTCGTGGATGGTGACGTTGTCTATTGCATGAGCGGTTACCAGGGCTACGCGCTCGTGGCGCTGCCGCTTTCCGCCACCGGCGATATTTCCAGCTCCGACGCCGTCGTTTGGGCCAGGAGCCGGGGAACTCCATACGTCCCGTCGCCGCTCTTGTACGACGGCATGCTCTATTTCACTCAGTCCAACCAGGCCATTCTGTCGTGCGTCGATTCCAAGACTGGTGACACGATCATGGATCGTACTCGGTTGTCTGGGCTTTCGAATATCTACGCGTCGCCCGTCGGTGCAGACCAGCGCATCTACATCACCGGGCGAAACGGAGCAACGCTCGTGCTCGAGCGATCACAAGAACTGAACGTGCTTGCGCGGAATAGGCTGAATGACCAATTGGATGTATCACCAGCACTTGCAGGAAACCAGATGTTCCTGCGCGGCAATAGGTTCCTTTACTGCATACAATAGTAGTGTCGCGGAACGATCGGCGGCGCCGAGCAATACATACACTAACGGATTATTGAAGATGCGATTCTGTTCCATCGCTACGGCGATCGCTGCCGTGCTCGCCCTGCAAGTCCTTCCGCTCCGGGCGCAACCCGATTCATCCGCGTGGAACCAATTTCGCGGCCCCAACGGCTCGGGCGTCGCCAATGACGGCCGGCCTCCGGTGGTCATTGATGCCGAGAAGGCGACCTGGAAAGTCGACGTTCCGCCGGGTCACTCCTCACCCGTGCTTTCACGTCGGTTGGTGTTCTTGACCGCGGTCGAAGGGGACCGACTGATAACGTTGGCATTCGAGAAACAAACAGGCGCGCTTGTGTGGCGTAAGGAGGCCCCGGAAACGCCGATAGAAAAGGTGCATGAAGCCGGCAGTCCGGCGGCGTCAACGCCCTCGATCGACGAGGATCGTGTCTATGTTTACTTCGGCTCGTATGGTTTGCTCTCGTATGACCTCGAAGGGCGTGACCAATGGGATATGCCCATTCCCGCGCCGAAGAGTCTGTATGGCACGTCCTCATCACCGATCGTACATGGCGATTCGCTGATCCTGGTAATCGACAATGACGCCAACTTGCCAGGCAGCAAGCTTAGCCAGTCCAGGATCATCGCCCTCGACAAGTCCACGGGCAAATTGGTTTGGGAGACCCACCGCCCCTTTCATCGCAGTGGCTGGTCCACGCCCACCATTTGGACCCACGAAGGCGGCCAGGAGCTGGTGGTGCTGGGCAGTGGGCGGCTGCGCGGTTACGACGCGGCGACTGGTGTCGAGAAGTGGTTTGTGAAGGGCTT
>JABMRP010001374.1 GCA_013202535.1 Planctomycetota bacterium | reverse complement strand
TGCCGCCGGGCTCGATACCGCGTCGCCGGGCAATGGCTCGACCGACCATGGCTCCGTCGTCGTGTTGCTCGAACGCGGACCAACTGCCGCCGGTCAGTTGAAAATCGCGAACGCTCCGGAGTTTTTCGGCGGGCAGTCCGTAGAAGACGACCACGTCGAGGCTCGCCCGGCAGTTGTTCGTAAAGACCTGGATCGGCACAACCTCGCGCACGCCGGGCATCTTCGCAATCGCGTGCTCGTAATCCTGCGGCAGATGGCTGGTGGCGGGGCAAAACTTGTGAGCCTGAAAGACGACCAGCGCCTGTTCGGCCTGCCGGCGATGCCGCAAGTCGTTCATGCCGTCTCGCACGGCACCGACAAAGCAGAACACAAACAGGGCCACCGCCGAACCGCTGACCGTCAGCACGGTTCGCGATCGATGTCGCCACAATGTTTTCAGTATGTAGGGGGTAAATCGCAACATCAGTCAACCGCCGGCGAAAGGCCCTTCTCGGGCGACGTGCTCTCGACGAGCTTTCCGTGATCCAGGTGAAACTGCCGCCCGGCCGAGGCGCCCACCTCGATATCATGCGTAACCACCATCAGCGTGACGCCCAGTTCTTCGTTGAGCCGCCGGAGCAAAGCGAGAATTTGTGTCGACGTATCGGGATCGAGATCGCCGGTCGGTTCGTCGGCCACGACGATCTTGGGATGGGCAACGATCGCCCGGGCAATGCCGACGCGCTGCTCCTGCCCGCCGGAGAGTTGCCGCGGATAGTGGTCGGCCCGATCCGACAGATCGACCGCTGCCATGGCGATGGCGGCCCGTTTTCGCCGTTCGGCGCGAGACATCGGCAGCAGCAACAGCGGCAGCTCGACGTTTTCGTAGGCGGTGAGCACGGGAATCAGGTTGTGCGTCTGAAACACGTAGCCGATGGCGGCTGCCCGCCATGCCGCCAGACGGGTACCCGACATGCGCGTGATGTCCGTACCGTCGACCACGATGCGGCCCGAGTCGGGGCGATCGATGCTGGCGATCAGATTCAACAGGGTCGACTTGCCCGTGCCGCTGGCCCCCATCAGGGAGACGAACTCGCCTTCATGGACATCCAGCGACACGCCGTCCAGTGGGACGATGGTCTGGCCTCCTTTGTGGTAGCGTTTGCTGACGTCGCGAAGTTCCACCAGGGCCATTACTCGGTTCCTCCATCATGCGAATCGGGTACGGGCGGAGCTTCCCCGGTGACGCGAATCCGCTCGCCGTGGCGGAGGTTCTCGTATCCGTCGGCAATCAGGCGACTGGCGGGGGTCAGACCCTTGGTGATTTCCACCAGTCCGTCGGGGCCGGCGGTGCCCGTGTCGACGGGCGTGCGGTGTGCGCGAGCGGCCGATTGATCGGCCACCCAGACGAACGCGCCCTCGTCGTCGTGCCCGACCAGCGATTTCGGCACGAACAGGCGAAGTTCCTCCGACGGAGCATCGCGCGCGTCGGTCTGTTTGGGTGCCAGAAACGTCGCGTCGACCAGCATCTGGGGCTTCAGCACCGGAGGCGGCGACTCGATGGCCACCTTCACTTCCAGCGTGTTCTTCTGGATGTCGGCCTCGGAACTCAGGAAAAGCACCTTGCCTTCCAGCGCCGACGCCACGGCCGGGCTCTTAATCAAGACGCGTTGACCGAGCCGGACCCTGCGCAGATCTTCGAAGCGAACATCCACGCGTACCTGGAGCATGTCGGGTTGGTAGAGCGTCACCACCGTGCTACCGTCGCGGGAGTCGCTGCTCCCCTTGCCGGCGGTCAGACGAGAACCGCGATAGGCCGCGAGATGGAGCACGCGACCGTCGATGGGAGCGCGGACGGTCATGCGATCCAACCGCAACTTGGCCTCCTCCAGCGACAATTGAGCCCGATCGCGGCGAGCCGTAGCGGCTTGCACGGCGGCCTCGGCCTCCTCTTTGGCCCGACGTTCGTCGATCTTAAGCTCGCGTTGGGTCCGCAACGCAACACATCGCCGGCCCACAGCCTCGCGCTCTTTGGCCAGCGAGTCGGCTCGTCCGCGCAGCTCTTCGGCCAGGGCCTTGGCCGATTCGTACTGGCTACGGGCTTCGACGATGATCCGCCCGGCCACGGCGCCTTCGGCCGCCAACTTTCCCTCGTAGTTCTGCCGGGCAAACACCAACCGCGCGTCGGCCCCTTGGAGATCCAAAGGCAGGCTCGCCAACTGCGTTTCGATCTTCGCCAGCGCCGCCTCGGCTTCGCCCAAGACGGCATCCAAATGAACCGGCTGCTCGAAGCGAGTCTTGGCTGCCTTTGCCGCGGCTTCCGCTCCTCTCAATCCGGCCACGTGCAAATCGAGATCGGCTTGCGCTTGCCGATGGGCCAAATCGGCGTCGGCTCGGACCAGTTCGGCGATCGGTTCACCCTCCTTGACCGGCTGATCCTCGACCACGAGGAGTTTTTCCACGACGCCGGGCGCCAGCGCGGCGACCTTCACCGGCGTGGGACGCGACTCGATCCATCCGGCCGCCTCGAACAGCCGCGTCCCCTCGCGCTGGCTTGCGGCGTGCGTGGCGAATACGGGAACCACCGTAACCGATCGCGGCGGAAACACCAGATCGCGCGCCATCCAGGCGATCAGCGCAACGAATCCGCCGACCAAGATGGCCGGCAGAACGTAGCGCGTGAGCAGATGCCTTCGCGCGCCGGGTCCCGGCCGGTTGCCGCGATCGATCGCCAATTGCGAGAGATCGACCTCGGCGCGTGCCGCGGGAAAACTTTCCACTTGCCTATCTCCTTGCGCGCGGGTTTACGGTCTTACGAAGATGCCGTCGGCGATCACGGTCAGGTTTCCCTGCTGGTCTCGTTTTGCCGTACCCCGAACGACGACCGTTTGCAGTTCCTTCACCTGAAGCAACTGGCGGGCATCGGTCGCCAGCACCTTTCCGGAGTCATCGACCAGCTTGACCAGCGCCGTTGCGCC
>JABMRP010001373.1 GCA_013202535.1 Planctomycetota bacterium | reverse complement strand
CTTGCGTTTTCTGAACCACTTATGACGGGCCTGCTCTTCCTTGCCCCAGACTTCCGGTGTCGCGCCGCCGTCTTTCCTGCCCGAGTCGCCTTGCGGTTCTCCCCCTCGTTTCTTTTTGCTCATTTGATGTTCTCGATTCCCTTCAGGTCCGCGAAGTAAAACGAATCCCGCCGTAGACAGCAAATCTCGCGCCAAACCCTTGGGCGTACGCCCCGATCACCCGTGGAAATCTGGCGGCATTGCCGCGCCGAATGAGAAAAGGCCGGAAAAAACGGTGGTTTCGCCGGGCCACGATCGCAACGGCAGAGGAACATTTTCCGCAGCAGCGATGCACGTGGAGCCACAAGCGGGTTGAAAAACCAGCAATGATTCGCCGTTATCTGAAAAATCCGGAACTAGATTGCCGAAATGGCTCATCGGAGGTAGAATCTGGTTTGGCAGAAAGCAGCTCAGAACTGCCGAATCGACCGAAACGTTCCGAAAAACGCCCAATTTGATTCACGTCATGCCACCCCAAAGCTCAATACAGGCCTTCACGCCCGAGGTACCATCGACATGCTCGTTCGCCTGATCCTCTGCATTGACAACGAATCGCTTCTGAAACGACTCAAGCAAGCGTTTGCGGACGCGGACGTCCAGCTTGAATGTCACGATCACCCCAAGTCTGCGTGGCAAAAGGCCATTCGGAGTTGCGCCGACGTCATTGTGATAAGCAAGTCCCTCATTCCCGAGCCAGACGAAGTCAGCATTGCTCTTCTAAACGAGTTGCCGGAGCATCCAACGACGGTGATCCTGCAGGATACTGAGGACTCGGAGGCCCAGGCGAAGCTCGTAGCCATGGGGGCCGACACCGTTCTTGACACCGGCATATCACCACGCAGTATGGTCGAGGCGATCCGGGCCGTTTTGGAATCCCGGAGACAATATGCCGAAACCACGATGCAAGTCGCACGGCAGGATTTTCGGCCTTCCACTGCCGATTTCGGGTCGACGAGTGACGCGATGCGAGTTTTCATGCGGGAAGTTCGGCGAGTAGCATCGAGCGGGGCCCCCTTGTTGCTGATGGGTGAGACGGGCGTGGGCAAGGAGCATCTTGCCCGGGCGATTCACTTGGAGAGTCCCCGCTCGGGAGCCGAGTTTGTGGCAATCAACACGGCCCCCCTTCCCGACCAGTTGTGCGGGGTTGCTCGGACACGCCGAATTCCCGACCATTTCTCGGATTCGGGCTCTCGGGGTAACAGAATCGACCAGACTATGGAATAAACGCCTGTACTGTTTTGAGGCGGAGTGATCCGGCGGGCGTCCCTCCTTGGAGTGCGGTTCGTGTATACTGGAGGTTTGCAGCGGCCCCGGCCGGCGGGGCGCCATTCGCCTAACATCCAGGAGAAATCCATGGCCACGACGATGTCCGAACGAGCCGGCACCGTACGTGTTGATGGGGCGAGCGAGGCCCCGATGGGATTCAGCACGGAAGATCGTCGTGTCTGGCTGGGCCGAAATCCGCTGCTTGCGGTGCTGATCGTCGCGGGAGCCGGCTTGGCGGTCCTCGCCGCGTGGGCGCTGGTGTCCGATGCGGGTGGCCCCGACCAGACGCTCATCTTCTACACCGTCAAGCGAGCCGACCTGCCGATCACGGTCACCGAGAGCGGCAGCTTGCAGAGCCAAATAACAACGAAGATCCGCTGCGAAGTCGAAAACGTGGGATATGAGAAGGCTGGCACGCAAATCCTGACCATCATACCCAATGGAGAAGACGTCGCCGAAGGAGCACTGCTTGTCGAACTCGATGCGGCCAAGATTCAAGACCGCTTGGACTCGCAGGAACTGGCGACGGAGCGCGCCCGATCCCAGAAGATCCAGGCGAACGTGCGGTACGAGAACCAAGTCACGCAAAACGAAACGAACTTGGCCGAGGCCGAGTTGCAAGTCGAACTCGCCGAACTCGCGGTCCAGCAATACGAGGACGAAGAGGGCGGGACGTATCAACTCGATCTGCAACTCATCGCCCTGCAAATCCAGGCCGCGGAGGCCAGGCAGGTCATCGCGGCGACGAACCTCAAGGGCATCGAGACGCTGAAGAAACTGGGCTATCGCAGCAAGGGCCAGTTGGAACAAGCGCGCTTGACCGCGCTCTCGGCGGATAAAGAAGTGGCCACGGCCGTGTCGTCCCGGAAGGAACTCGAGGACTACACCTACAAGAAGATGAAGATCCAGTTGGCCGGCGCGGTAACCAGCGCGAAGCGGGCCTTGACCCAAGTCGGGCGCAACAACAAAGCGCAACTCCTACAGGCCGAGGCGGCCAAGAGCGAGACCGACCGGCTTCTGGAAAGAGAAGAGGAAAAACTCGCCAAGTACAAGGAACAACTCGACCATTGCACCATCAACGCGCCGCACGACGGAATGGCGACCTACGTGGGCTCACACATCACCGAAGGCGCCACGGTGCATCAGCGACAAGAGATCATTACGCTGCCGGACCTGAGCGTGATGGAGGTCAAGACCGGCGTGCATGAATCCGTGCTCGACATGGTTCGCCAGGGGTTGCCGGCCACGATCACCGTCGATGCATTTCCCGACCGGAAGTATACGGGCAGGGTCAAGTCGGTTGCCGTCTTGGCCGATCACGGCGAGTGGCACAGTACCGACGTCAAGGTCTACACGACGATCGTCACCATCGATGGAGTGGTCGAGCGGTTGCGGCCCGGCATGTCCGCCGTGGTCAATATCCACGTCGAGCGAGTCGAAGACGTGCTCAGCGTGCCCGTCCAGGCGATCGTGCAACAGGGGCGGGACGATTGGTGCTACGTCGATGCCGACGGGTCGGTTGAACTCCGCCCCGTCACGCTCGGCAAAACAAACGACAAATTCGTCGAAATTCACGAAGGACTGGAAGAGGGCGATCGTGTGGTGCTCAATCCCATGTCGCTGGTCGAGGAAGGTCAAGACAACCAGAGCGACATCGGTCCGGAAAGCGGCGCGGACGGCGATGCTCACCAGAGCGACGAGTCGACCAGCGACAAGCCCGACGCGGACAAACGGGATGGCGAGTAGACACACCCCGGTGGAGTGCCGTACAGCGACGTAAACCCCCGCAAAAGGCCAACATTAACGCGAAGCCATGTGGCTCAAGACCCTTCAACTTGGCATCAAGAGTCTGCTGCTGAACAGGCTGCGCAGCCTGCTGACGATGCTTGGCGTGATTCTTGGCGTGGGATCCGTCATTGCCATGCTCGCCATTGGCGAAGGCTCCAAGCGCGAAGCTCTGGAGCGGATCCGTCAATTGGGAGCCGCCAACGTCATCATCCGGAGCGTGAAGCCGGATCGGCAGGCCTCCGGCGAAGAGAGTTCAAGAGAGGAGACGAAAAGCCGGGTGATGGAGTACGGTCTGAGGTACAGCGACCTGGACCGCCTGATCGCCACGCTGCCGACGGTCGAACGAGCCGTGCCCATCACCCTGGTTCGGAAACGCGCGCAAGCGAAACATCGCGCCATCCTCAACTCGCGCATCCTCGGCACCACGCCCGACTACCTGGCCGTTAAGAATCTCCTGGTGCGGCGGGGCCGGTTTCTCACCGAAACCGATTCGAGGAAAGGGGCCAACGTGGCGGTTCTCAGCGCGGGCGCGGCCGAGAAACTGTTCAAGTTTGAAGACCCGTTGGGCAAACCGATTCGTCTGGGCGTGATGGTGTTTCGCGTCGTCGGCGTACTCCACTCGCAAGCCAGCGGCAACGCCTCCGCCGGCGCGATGGACAATCAGGATTTCAACAAGGATATTTACATTCCGCTGGGCGCTGCCCGAAGCCGCTTTGGCGAACTGAAAGTCATCGTCAGCGCGGGCAGTTTTCAGTTCGAGCGAAATCAACTCAGCGAGATTACGCTTACCGTTTCCGACGAAAACCTCGTTAGCCAAACGGCGGCCATGGCCCGCAAACTGCTGGAAGCGAATCGCCCGAACACCGCCGACATCGAAGTCCAGGTGCCGCTGGAGTTGCTCCATCAAGCGGAAGAGGAAAAGCGGATCTGGAACCTCGTGCTCGGCTCGATCGCCGGAATCTCGTTGCTGGTCGGCGGCATCGGCATCATGAACATCATGCTGG
>JABMRP010001372.1 GCA_013202535.1 Planctomycetota bacterium | reverse complement strand
GTGGCCGGGAGAGATACTCCCAGCGACCCGACGGCCAGCAGGCGGCAGGCTTCACGACGCGAGAGTCGGCGGGGGTTTGCGGTGGTCATGATAATCTCGGGAGAACAGGTCACAGGGGCCGTAAAACGGGAACAACCGTTGCGATCGTCA
This sequence comes from Planctomycetota bacterium, assembly GCA_013202535.1. Lineage (GTDB taxonomy): Bacteria > Planctomycetota > Planctomycetia > Pirellulales > Thermoguttaceae > JABMRP01. The sequence goes on along the minus strand of JABMRP010001372.1, from coordinate 3,376 downwards.
CTGCCGCCGCGGTGATACGCTCCCGAGCGGCAGTGACGATTCTATTCTCCGCCCCACAGCCGGCGGTTGCAAGTCGGTTTTCGCCGAAAGCCGCCCCCCCGGTATTTTTCCCGCCGGGCGTAAGCTATGGTTGGATGGAGCACCCGTCCGTTAGAAACGCGAATCCGCGTTCGGACCCGCGTCTCCGCCCCGTCTCGGAACGCCTTTTCTGGAAACATTCGATACCGAGGCAAGTCGACTCGCCCTCGTTTTGAGGGATCCGGCCAATCACGGACGTTGCCGCATGGACGTTGCCGGAAGACTCCATCGCACTCATCTTACGCAGCACAAGGAGCCCAACGATGTCCACCACCCAGGTCAAATCGCCGTCCGCCCCCACTCCCGCGCCCGCGCAGGCCGGTTCCGCCGCAGGTGTCCGCAGCATGCAATTGGTCAGTTTTCGCCTGGCCGGCGAAGAGTACGGAATCGAGATCATCAAGGTACGCGAGATCATCCTGATGGGTGAAATCACGGCGATTCCGGAGACCCCCGACTACGTCAAGGGCTTGATCAATCTTCGCGGCACGGTGGTTCCGATCATCGATCTGCGGCTGCGTTTCGGGCTTCCGCTGGGTGAGATTACCGACGAGAGCCGCATCGTCGTGGTCAACGTGGCGGGCAAGGCGCTCGGCATCGTGGTCGACGCGGTCGACGAGGTGCTCCGCATCACCGGCGAGCAAATCGCGCCGCCGCCACCCACCGTCGCCGGCATGGGACGCGAGTATCTTATCGGGTTGGCCAAGCTGGGCGAGCGATTGTTGATCATGCTGGACGTCGACAAGATCCTCACCAGAGAAGATGTTGCGGCGATGCACGCAGCGGCCCGAAGCTGACTAAGAAGAGGTGGTTCGATGTCGATTGGCGTCCGATGCGAGTGTGGCAACGATTGCGTTGTAGCGGAGCAGTCCGGCGGGAAACCGGCGGCTTGCGACCGTTGCGGCCGGCCGTTGGATCCGTCCGGTTCGACTCCCGATCGCGATGTTTTGGACTCGCAATCGACGGTTGTTTCCTCGCCGCCGGAACCGGCCATTATCTTGCCGGTGGCCATTGGTCTGCATTTGACCTTGCAGGTTAGCGCGATGCAGACCTTCGGCCGGGTTTGCACGCTGGGCCTGATGGATTGGTTCTACCGGGCGATGAAGTACACGGTCGTCCTCGACGGAACGCTGGTGACCGAGGGCGACATGGTCGACGGATTCGACGCGAGCTGCCAGAGCACCGTGGGGCGGCACCGATTGGAGATCACGTCACTGTCGTCGGGTACGTGGAATCACGCGCGACGCAAGCCATTCGATCTCGATTTCTTTGATCCCGGCAACTACGAGATCCGATTGTACCCCAACCATCTCTTCTTCCAACTCAGCCATCTCACCACCTTGCGGTTGCCCGACTGAGGGTATCCGTCGCTTTGAGGTTAACGAATCGTCTCCAGCGACTTCTCGAAAAACGCCGCTTCGTCGGTCCAGCCGTACTTGTTGCAGAAAGCGGCCAGACGCTCGAAACGCCCGGGCACGTCCACCTTGGTCGCATGGAGCAACTTACCCAGGCAATGGGGGCAAAGGGCCAAGGGCTGGCGGTCCGACTCGTCTTGACTGTTGCTGCCGCCCATCAGACACCGGTAGAGTGTGCAATGGTTCATCGAGAACATGTGGCCCGTCTCGTGGACGGCCGTCTTGACGGTGCGCAACAGGCAGAGCCGAAAGGCCGCGTCGCCAGCCTCCGGATCGCCGTTGCGATAGATCGACCAGACACCCACCCGACGGCCGAGCGACGCCTGACCGAAGACGAAGTTCCAGCCCCCGCCGGGCCAGAGGTCCGAGGACGTTAAGGCGATGTAAACGGCCGCGTCGTCCGGCAACCGGGGAACGAGCACCTTGTCGAGCACGTACGTCGACAGAATCTGCTTGTCGCCCCACGAAGGGTGCGTGCGTCGGGCCTCGTCGGGAATCATGTCCAGCGGGAAATCTTCCCGGATCTTCACCGGCAACTCGTAGTAGATGCCCATGAATTCGGCCGTCAGATCGACGATCTTTCGTTGCGTTTTCGTGAACTCACCCAGCGGCTGGATGTAGATCGTCCTGCGCCGGCCTTCCGGCACGGTGGGCCAGCTACGCAAGTACTGGGCATACGATTGCCCCGGCTCCTCGTGCTCCGCCAGCCAGTCGCCGGCCTTCGGCTTGCCGAGTTTGTTGTGCAGCGGCAGCAGTTTCTTCATCTCCGGCGGAAGCTGCGACTCCTCGGCCGTGTCGGCAGCTTCTCCACACCCGGCGAAACTCATAACGAGCCACCCGGCCAACAGCGTTTGCAGGAGTGTTTTGTCCATGGTTTTCGTATCTCCGAACTCGATTACCACCAGCCGGTGACGATGTCGCGCTTGACTGCGGCCGCTCGGCCGCTGATCTCCCAGATTCGCAGCAGCACGGGATCGTCTCCCAAGAGGTCCTTCAAATCGTCGTCTAAGTATTTGAGATCCTCGCTGGAGAGTTTCACCGGCTCGTGTCGCAGATGGATCTTGGCCGGCGGCACGGCCGGGATGGCGATCAGCCGTGGCGAAAGGACCAGAAGCTGAATCGGCGCCGAACCTTCTTCCGGCTGGAGGATCCGCAACGGATAGTAGAGCCGATCGGTGGCAAATCGGACCTTAACCGGCTCGACGGCCGTTTCCCGGTCCGTTTCCACCACGTCGATCAGAAACCACCGAAACCCGTCGCGAACGTAACGCATCAGATCGGCCTTCAGCGCCTGGGTAACCGTTCCCTCGGCCACTGCCCGCTGACGCAGGACTTCCTCCAGCCAACCGACGAACTTGCGCGGATCGTCGACCTGCACGAGCGAGATGTCGTGGCCGGCGATGGTCGAGTGGGTGGCCAACTCAACGCCGCCGCCAGGACCGGCGTACGAGACGGTCCGCACCGGCCGAGCGACGGGCGATCGCCCCTGGAGCGATAACGTCGCGTTGATCCGCTCGGTGGCCGTATGAAACACCCGGACGTTGCCGGCGCTGATCGTTGGTCGCGCGGGCAAGGGGAGAATCTGGACAAACTTCGTTCCCGGCGAAACCCGTCCGGGCGGCGAGAGGATGAGCAACTCCTCCTTACCGTTCCAGGCGATCACGGCCCGCTGGTTCGGTTGAAACAGCGCGGTGGCCGGCTTCAGCGGAACCAACCCTTTGTCGGCCTGTGCCGGCGGCGTGAGTAGACAGAGTGCCAAAACCAGTAGACCGGCAATCCTGAACATTGGGATCCGCTCCATTGTTTTGGGTGCCATGGGCGGCTTGCCCGCCCTTGCTGGGCCGCGAACAAGGGGCCCGCGGCGTGGAACCGCAACTGCGCCGGAT
>JABMRP010001371.1 GCA_013202535.1 Planctomycetota bacterium | reverse complement strand
GCGCCGTACGGTGTCACCGGGAAACCGCAGGCCAGCGCGACAAGAACGGTCGAGAGCACTGATTTGGGCGCAAACATCGCGGTGCTCCATCTTGGTGGAAATCGGCACACACAAACCTGATCGTAGACGCGAATCCTCGCCCGTGCAACGATTTTCTTGCCCCTACCCAAGAAATTCCGGGATCCTCGGGAATCGGGCCGGAAATGCCCCGCCGCCGATGGGATTTGGCTTCGGGGCCGGCCAAGAGGCGAATTTTCCCCTCAGGCGGCGCCCCGGCTGGCCCCGCCGGGCAACAGCCAGAGACCAATTCCTAGTCCCTAGTCCCTAGTCCCTAGTCCCTACTCGCTACCCTCCTCTTTGTTCTGGATCGCGGCGATGCGATTGATGGCGTTGAGGAAGGCTTTGGTGCTGGCTTCGATGCTGTCGGTGGAAACACTCCGGCCACGGTAGATCCGGCCGTTGTGCTCCACTTCCACCATGACTTCGCCCTGGGCGTCCTTGCCGACGGTAACGCTGTGTACGTGGAAGTCCTTGCAGACCACCGAAATGCCGGTCAGTTTCTCGATAGCCAGGAAGATGGCGTCGATGGGACCGTCGCCGCAGGCCATTTCCGTGGTGTACTCTTCCTCGCCTCGACACAGGGTGAGCTTCACCTCGGGTGTTTCCCCCGATCCGGTGCTCACGTGGTAGGAACGGATCGACCACAACTCGGGCGTGGCGTGGATCTGTTGCTCGATCATGGCGCCCAGGTCGCCGTCGTACACTTCCTTCTTCTTGTCGGCCAGCGTCTTGAACTGCGCAAAGACCGTGTTGAGTTGTTCGCCGCTGAGCCGGTAGCCGAGCGTTCGGGCGCGATCGGCCAGTGCGGCCCGGCCGCTGTGTTTGCCCAGCACCAGATCGCTCTTCGTAAAGCCCACGTCCTCGGGCCGCATGATCTCGTAGGTCGTGCGTTCCTTGAGCATGCCGTCCTGGTGGATTCCCGCCTCGTGGGCAAATGCGTTCTGGCCGACGATGGCCTTGTTTCGCTGGACCTTCATGCCCGTGATATTGGCCACCAACCGGCTCGTCGGCACGAGACGAGGGCTGACGATGTTCGTGTCGGCGTGATAATAGTCGTTGCGGGTTCGCAGGGCCATGACGATTTCTTCCAGCGAGCAGTTTCCCGCGCGTTCGCCGATGCCGTTGATCGTACACTCGATTTGCCCCGCCCCCGCTTCGATCGCCGCCAGACTATTGGCCACGGCCATCCCCAAATCGTTGTGGCAGTGGACGCTGATCACCGCCCGATCGATATTGGAAACACGTTTGCGCAGTTGGGAAATGACGCTGTACATCTGCGCGGGCGTGGCGTAGCCGACCGTGTCGGGAACGTTGATCGTGGTGGCCCCGGCATCAATGGCCGCGGTGACGACGTCGCGGAGGAACTCGATTTCGGTTCGAGATGCGTCTTCGGGCGAGAATTCGACGTCGGAGCAATAGCCGGCGGCGCGGCGGACGCCCTCGATCGTGCGGCGGATAATTTCTTCTTTACCCGCCTTGAGCTTGAACTCGCGGTGGATGGCGCTGGTGGCCAGGAAGACGTGGATCCGCGCCCGCTCGCTGTGCTTGATCGCCTCCCAGGCCCGGTCGATATCGCCGTCGCAGCAGCGAGCCAGACCGCAGATGGTCGCCCCGCGGACGTTCTTGGCGATATCTCGAACCGCCTCGAAATCTCCGTCCGAGGCGATCGGAAAACCGGCCTCGATCACGTCGACGCCCAACTCGACCAGTGCCTGGGCTATCTTGGTCTTCTCGGCCAGATTCATACTCGCGCCCGGCGACTGCTCGCCGTCGCGCAGCGTGGTGTCAAATATCTTGATCTTTCGTGGTTCTGGTTCATTCATCGAACGTAATTCCTATTTTCCTTCTTCCAACAAAAAAACCCCAAGGCGTCGTCGGCCCTGAGGTTCGGTCTACACAATCGAAAAACGCGTCGACGGCGAACCCTACGGCCGATCACTGGCAAGTGCCAGCAGTAACAACGGCAATAGGTATCGCGTGGCGATCATTGTTTCGTCTTCATTTCGCGGGGGGATGGACGTGCTCGCATCCGCATCATGCCACCCATAATGGGTAGCCTCGGCAAACGGGCCGTCCACATGTCTTCTATATAGTACCCTACGAGAGTGGATCGGTTCGGTCAAGACCTTCACTTGCCACAATCGGCCCCTTTCGACAATCAGCCAAGGTGCCCACGGACCGTGACCGATC
>JABMRP010001370.1 GCA_013202535.1 Planctomycetota bacterium | reverse complement strand
CAATATCACCGGCGTCGACGACAACACGAAGAAAACGGCCCGCGACATGGTAGCCCAGGCTTACGGTAAGATGGGCGCCGTGGGGCTCACGATCGACGAAACCAGCCCGATCGCGCCGTTGCTCAAAGCGGCCCTTTCGCTACGACTGGGCGACGAGCGACTTGCGTTTGATACCTACATGGCCAATCGCCAACTGTTCGACGAGCACCGCACCGAGACGCCGGTCGATTTGGTGGTCTTCGTCTGCGAGAAGCTCACGGCCGCCGGTGGCGACGAGAACCACGACCGGGTCGAGGCAACGCTCCGCGGCTGGCTGGTCCAGCACAGCGAGTCGAAACAGTTCGACGCGGCCGTCAAGGCACGCATGCAACTGCTGCTGGCCCGAAATTACTTCAAGGCGCAGCGCTACGACGTTGCTCGCAACGAATTCACCACCGTCATCAACCGCTACGGCGACACGCCCGAGGCGGTCGAGGCGGAGTTCGGAATCGGCGAGACGTTCATGGCCCAGAAGGTGTTCGACCAGGCCGAGGTGGTCTTCGAGAAGCTGGCCGGCCGACGGGAGTTGGATATCGTCGTGCGAGCCGAATTTCTCCGGGGCGTCCTGGCCCTGCGACGCGGCGACAACGACGACGCCCGAGATATCTTCCGCGCCGTGTTGGACCGCGTTCCCGACGTCGAGTTGGCCAATCAGGCCCTGTTCAGCCTCTCGGAAGTGTACGGTGCCGAGCAGCGATACCTCGACCAATTGCGCTTATTGCGCACGGTCGGACGCTTGGGCCACAAGAGCAAGCGTTATCACACGCCGGGTATGCCCCTGTCGATCGTCGTTCACGACAGCGATTTGGGAATCAGCCGCGGACATCACCGGATTCCGGTCATCGTGACCACCACCCCCGGCGGCGACCGTGAGATGTTGTATCTGATCAGCGCCGGGGCGGGCAAGGGCCTCTTCCGGGCCGACCTGGAAACACAGTTGGGTAGCGTAACGGCCGGCGACAAGGTGCTGCAATTGACCGGCAACGACGTCATCCGTTCCGACTATCCCGACGAGTTCAAGGCCGAGTTCCGCTCGGTCCCGCTGTCCGACGTCGAGATCCGCATTGCCTCCGACGCGACCTTCGAAACGGCCAGCAGCAAGATCGTCGAGCAAGAAGAGGAATCGTTCAGCCAGCGGCTCGAGCGCGAAGCCGACGAACAGGAAGAAATCGACCAACGGGTCTCGCAAGGCCGGCCGGCCAACCAGATCAAGCCGGGCAACCCGATCTATCTGCGGGTTCGCGACGCCGACCGCGATCTCAGCGACGCCGCCGATCCGGCGGTCGTCAAGCTCGTGGCCGACAGCGGCGATCAGGTGCAAGCGGTATTGACGGAAACCGGTCCGCATACGGGGATCTTCGAGGGCACCGTCGCCACCGGCGAATTGCCCGCCGGCGCGTTGGCCACCGATGCGGCCATCGATCACGGCCCGCTGATGGCCATCGACCGCGATCCGAAGACGTTCTGGCAAAGTGTACCCGACGGAGCGACTCCCAAGAGCCTGACCATCGATCTGAAGGACTTGCGTAGCATCGCCAGCGCGACCGTCTCGACGCCCGACGCCGAGTCTAACCGGCCCGTGCGAGCCGAGTTACGGGGTAGCCACGACGGCCAATTCTGGTTCCATCTGGCCGGTCATCCCGCCATGCCGGCAGCCGAACCGGTGGCCGGCGAGTGTGGGCAAATGACCCGCCGCGTCTTCAACGGACGCAATGCAACGGTTGCCGATTGGAACGCTCTGGTCGAACTGACCAAGAACACCAAGCCGATCGAAGAAGAAGCCACCGACGAACTTCGTTGGACTCGGCCTGAAGCGGAAGATGACAAGGAGAAGCGCAAGTCGTACCTCGTGCTCTGGCGGGGAACGCTCGTCCAACACCGAGCTTCGGCGGCCCGGTTCGCCGTCTCGGGCGTGACCACCGCGCTGGCCATCGACGGGCGTCTGGAAATGCCCGTGGGGCCCGGCAATCGCACGGCCGACGTCTGGCTCGACGCCGGACCGCACGAACTGACGATCCTCGCTACCGCCACCGGCGCCCGTGACGAAGTCGAAGCGGTCTGGGCGCGCGCCGATCTGACGTCGGCGCAAGTGAAGATCCGGCCCTTTGAGGCGGCCGACTTCGATCTATCAAAGGTCGACGGCGAAATTCAAACCGCCGAAGCGCCCGTGGTCACCCTGACCGACGAGGCGTGGCAGTGTACCTTCCCGAAGGCCGAGGTGCGGTTCGTGCGGTTTGAGGTCCAGGAGTATCTCGGCGAAGCCGTGGCGATCAATCACGTCGAAATCCGCGGCGAGAATCCCGAAGACGTGTACGTTCCCACCGAAGCCGACGTCCTGGCCCTGTCCAACAACGACGTGCTGGAGATCGCCGGCGGCGACGTCGTCACGGCCACCTATACCGACGAGTTCACCGTGGGCAATTCGAGCCACAGCCGGCTGCTGGAGACCCGCCTGACGGCCACCTACTTCAACGCCACCGTTTCGCCGATCGCCTACGATTTCACTCGCTCCGCCAACGGTGCGGTGAGTACCGAGCGCAAGCGCTTGCTGCGGATCGATCCGGGCGAGCGGCTGATCGTCGAAGTGACCGACTACGACGAGGACCGCACCAGCGGCCGCGATGAAATCGGCATCAAGGTTGCCGTCAACGGCGGCGATCCGATCGAACTGACGGCCACGGAGACGGAGGAGTTCTCCGGCGTATTCACCAAGGAAGTCGACACGGCGGCCGAGGCGGCCGAAGGCAAGCTGGCCGTCAAGCCGGGCGACCGGGTCGCCTGCTGGTATACGGACCGGCAGAACACGTTCCCCGGCCATGCGGTGCCCCGCGAGACGATCGTGCTGGTCAACGAGCCGACGGAAGCCCGGATTCGGGTGATCCAAAGCCGCGCGACGCCCCCGCCTCCGGGAAGTGACGCGGCTCCACGCATCGAATTCCTCGCACCGGAGGCCGACCAGGAGATCAGCGGTCTTGCGATGGGAGCGCCGATTACCGTCGAGGTGATTGACCCCGACGCCGCGAAGGACAGCCGCAGTTCGATCGTCGTTTCGCTGGCCACCAGCGACGGTGCGAAGGCCGACGTTCACTGTGTCGTGTCCGACGCCCACCAT